>JAOTWK010000363.1 GCA_029862935.1 Gemmatimonadota bacterium
TGGCATACGGCATGTAGATGACGTAGAGGCCGCGCGCCTCGGCCGGGAGTCCGGTGGCGGGGTCGAACTCGCTCTGCAGGAAGACCGAATAGAGTGCTGCCGGATGCTCCGGCATCGGCAGCCGGTCCCCTTCGATCTCCGCAAACCTGATGGAATCGACCTCGGGGCGGCTGTTTCCCGCGGCCCGGAGCGCGCGTCCACGCGCCATGAATGGCTCGAGGTCCCGATGGTAGCACGCGGCGTGGAAGCCCGATGCCGCCGGATCGTCGGCCACGCAGATCATGGCGTTTGTGCCCTGGCGCAACGCGACGAGCGACCCCTGACGATATCCCAGCACAGCGGCGCCGGGCCTGAGGCTGTCAGGGAGCGGGCTCACGGCCCCGGCGATCTGCCGGTCGGCTGGCGGATCCTGGGCGATTGCGCCCGACGTCCCAACAACCGCCGCGAGCATGACCAGTATCGCGTTTCGCATCATGTGACTCCTCCACGTTTCGCGTCCGGACGCCGGCGGGATCGAGCGATCCGCCGCTCAAATGGAAGTGTATAACTCGGGTTTGGCAACCACTGTGGTCCTCGTCCATCGGCTGCTCGTCAATCCGGGACCCCGAGTCACGCTCCGGCCACGGCTGGGAAACGGCCACTTGGCAGACTACACTCACGGGATCACTGGTGCCGAGCCAGTCGTGCCCCGGGGTGACCATTTCGCAGAGGAGATTGTGCCGAAGACTGATGTGTGTGCGTCTCGTTTCCGCCTGCGTCCCGGGTTATGGGGTGCCGTGGCGCTCCTCCTGCCGGTGGCTCCGCTGACGGCGCAGGGGTTTTGCTTGCACGGGCACCCGCAAGCGCGCTGTTCGGCCTTCCTCGTGACCGAGGCGGGCGTGGCGTTGTCGGTGCCGACCGACGACGATCCCAACATCACGTTTCAAACGGGTGTGCTGTTCAATGTGGGGCCCCGATCGGCGGTGGGCGGGGTGCTGCTCGGCGGCGCGTTTCAGAACGACGCTCGCCTCGGGGCGCGGGTCCGATACCGGCACTGGCTCACGCCCAAACTGACGCTCGACGTGGCTCCCGGACTGCTGTTCGTCAACGATGCCTTTACCTCACAGGAGCCGGGCTTCAGCGGGGAGGTCTCGTTGGGGTACGGCGAGTGGGCCGCGGTCACCGCGCAACTCGAGATCCTGCCGTTCGAGTTCGCCACCGAGACCCGGGCGTTCTTCGGATTGAAACTCGGGTCCTATCCCGGCGCGGTAGCCACGGTGGGCGCGGCACTATGGGTGGCGATCCTGTACGCGCTCATCAGTGGCGTCGATTTTCAGTGACGGCGGACGCGCCCGTTAGAGGCACTTGAACACCTGACCAGGCACACCCCGCACCAGCGCGAACGTCCCCACGACCTGATTGGTGTCGGTCATGGTCACTGTCAGGGACATGGTCCGACCGTCGGTCCGGCCCACGTAGCGCGCCGGGTGGGCGTCGGGGGGCACGCCGTCCTGCACCGGCCCGCCGTGCTCCAGCACGTGGACCCCCGTCAGATCGAACCGGCCACTCCCGTCGATCACGAAGAATCCGTCGATCGTACCGTGGGCGCAGTCATACTCGATGGTGGCGCCACCGGCGGCAATCTCCATGGTGATGTGCTCGCCGCCCCACGACCCAAACAGCTGGGGTCCGACGAACTCCGAGCGGCACGTGCCACCGAGGGTGGCGAAGCCCGCGACGAGGACGAGTGCGAGGTGCTGCCGACGCATGCGCGAAAGCCTCCCAAAGACGGGCAGTGATCTTCCCTTCCGTATAGTGTACCGCGATCGGCACGCCAAGGTCACATCGGCCACGCCGTTGGCCGGCCGTTGCCCCCTGGGTATCTTGCGGCCTCTTTCTCAGTCCGCGACGGTCCGGCAGCGCGAACGGGCGTCCTCCCGGTTCCCTCGCGGCAAATCAGAGGGTTGGCATGACTACAGCATTTCGAACGGGTGTCGCCGTGACGGTCACGCTCGTGCTCGCCACCGGGTGCGCCTCGGAGCGGCAGGTGAGCTTGGAGTCGTTCGCGGACAGCGCAAGCTACGCGGTCGGGATGAACATGGGAGCCTCGGTCGAGCCGGTGAAGGACCAGATCCAGATGGACAAGCTCATGCGGGGACTCACCGACCAGGCCGAGGGGCGCGAGCCGGCGCTCACCCAGCAACAGGCGATGACGGTCTTGCGGGCGTTTGCCGGGCAGGTCCAGGCGTCCCAGCAACAGCACGCGGAGGAGCAGGTGGCGAAGAACCAACAGACAGGTGACGCGTTCCGCGCCGAGAACGCGGCCAAGCAGGGTGTCACGACCACGGCCAGTGGTCTTCAATACGAGGTGCTGGCGGAAGGCACGGGTCCCAAGCCCAAGGCCACCGACATGGTGCGGGTGCACTATCGGGGCTCACTGGTGGACGGCTCGGAGTTCGAAAGTTCGTTCGACGGCGATCCGGTGACGTTTCCGCTGAACCAGGTGATCCCCGGGTGGACCGAAGGGGTGCAGCTCATGAACGTCGGGAGCAAGTATCGCTTTGTGCTGCCGCCCGAACTGGGGTACGGGGACGGGGGCGGACCCGGCGGACCCGGTTCGACGTTGATCTTCGAGGTGGAGCTGGTGGGGATCGACAAGTAGCGCAGTCTCCCCCGGAGGTCTGGAGTGACGCTGCCGCGCCCGGTCCGCACTGCCGGGCGCGACCGCGTTTTGGGTGGCTGTAAGCTGTTGCCGGCCAGATGATTGCATGCCCTCGGTGACCGGGGTCACGGCTCCGACGTTGGCTGCGTCATGGCCCGCGACGGCCCTTGGCGCGTATCCTCGGGCCAACGAGAGAAGCCCCGTTCACTCCAGAGCGTCAAGCCACACGGGCCGCCGCGCAACGGCATGGCTGTCCCCCGTGGCAGGGCGTAAGGAAGGGTCTCATGGTCGGTACACGTGTCAGGAACTCAGCGCGCTCGCTCACCTTGCTCGGGGTCGTGCTCGGTATGGCCGCGTGCACGGATACGTCGGGTCTCGGTCCGGATGGCTTGGGCGAGCTGCCGGCGTTTGCCAGTGACGTCACCATGCTCGGCTTCCAGAGCGAGGTGAACACGGGCGCGGCGCGCATCGAGATCGTACTGGCGGGCGACGGACTGCTCGCTCGCGAGGTGGCGATCAAGTCCGGTGAGGTGCTCCGGACGCCCGAACGGATTCACGGGCAGATCATGCTGCTCGAGCCCACCAGCACCGGTGGGGTGCTCACGCTCGATATCGGTGGTCTCAAGGTCCAGTTCACCCACGAAACCGGCATCGGCGTGTTCGGGACCGACGGGACCATGGACCTGGAGACGTTCGTCGCACGGGTGACGGCGGCGCTGGCCGAGGGTCATCACCCGGCGGTGGTGGCCATGCGGGCTCCGCCCGATGCGCCGCAGGCGCCCGGCGACGGCGCGTTCCTGGCCGGCAGGTTATTGCTCGGCGGCGAGGGCGAGGGGCGCATCCTCGTGTTCAACATCGACACGGACAACTTCGCGCGAAACGTCAACCCGCCGCCCGACGGCTGGGTGCTGCTTTTGGGTCTCCGAATCGAATTGCGTGTCTCCGAGGGGCTCACGCGTATCCGGAAGGAGCGTGACGATATCCGGGTCGAGCGGTTCGAGGGTGTCGTCAAGTCAGTCAACCTCGACCGGCACACGTTTACGCTCCGCAACGGGACCGTGATCCGCCTGGTTCGCGAGACCGAGATCAAGTACGAGGTGGGTGACGAGCACCGGTTGGGCTCGCTCGAAGAGGTGGCCCGCGCGGTGAACGCCGGGCTCACGGTGGTATCGGCGGGCGCCGGGGTGGTGGAAGGCCGGGAGCCGCTTCGGCTCGTGGCCATCGCAGTGGTGTTCGAGCTGGCTCGGCAGCCTATGGTGGACTTCGAGGGCGTGGTGGCCTCCGTGGATCTCGAGAACCGCACGGTGACGCTGGAGCGCGGACTCACGATCCGCATCACCGACGACACCCAGATTGGGTTCGACGCCGACCGAGATCACTTGCTCAAGTCACTCGAGGAGGTGGCGAAGGCCCTCGCCGACGACCTCACGGTCATTGCCGCAGGCGTTGGAGTGGTGGAGCAGCACGAGCCGCCAGTGATCGTTGCTCTGAAAGTGGTGTTCGTGCTCCGTCTGCCGCCGATGCGTGAGTTCCGCGGCGTCGTGAG
>JAOTWK010000364.1 GCA_029862935.1 Gemmatimonadota bacterium
CGCGGCGTTCGGCGATGTTCAGGTTGGACATGATCTTGACGCGCGATGTCAGCGCCGCCCGCAGCTTGACGGGCGGCTTCATCACCTCCAACAGCGCACCGTCGACCCGATACCGAACCCGGATCTCCTTCTCGAAGGGCTCGATGTGGATGTCACTCGCGCCGCGCCGCACTGCATCGGTCAGGATCCCGTTGATCAGCTTCACGACCGGGGCATCGTCGGCGACCTGGGTCGGGGCGTCTTCGTCCTCTTCCTCCTCGATGACCTCAAGATCCTCATCCTCCATGTCCTTGAGCAGGGTCTCGAGCTGCGCGTCCGTCTGCTCGTAGTAGCGCTCGATGGCCGTTCGGAGGGTGAACTCGCCCGCGATGACGGGAAAGATGTCGAACCGCGTGACGAACTTGAGATCTTCGACCACCGCTACGTTGGTCGGCTCCGCCATGGCCACGGTGAGCGTGCGCCCCTCCCGCTTGAGCGGCAGGACGTCATGCTTCACGGCGATTTCCGCCGGGACGAGCTTGACGATCTTGGGATCGACTTCGAACCGGGACAGGTCGACAGCCGGAACCCGATACTGCCGGGCGAGCATCTTGGTGATCTCGAGTTCCTGGATCAACCCGAGCTTCACCAACACGTAGCCCAGCCGCATCCCTGTGCGCCGCTGCTCCTCGAGTGCGCCCAGGAGCTGCTCACGTGTCAGGAGGCCCTCGCGGACGAGCAACTCGCCCAAACGTTCTACGCCTGCTGCTGCCGTGGCCATGCCCGTCCGATGAAAGTGAATCGAGGAATGGTCAACTCGTTAATACACAACGACGTAAGGTTATGAGGACCTCCCCGAGTGTCAAGGGATTTGGACACTATTTCGCAGGCGTTCGACGATCTGGGGGCCAATGCCGGGCACGCGCTGGAGGTCCTCCAGGCGTCGGTACGGGCCGCGCAGACGACGATCTGCAACGATCTCGGCAGCTCGCACCGGGCCGATGCCCGGGAGGGTTTCCAGTTCCCGTTGGGTGGCCGTGTTGACCCGCACCCGTCCACGCCGATCGGTGCCGGGATGGGTCGATCGACCCGAAAACGTGGCGTGCGGCCGCACGGCCTCCAGCAACCCCGGTCCGATCCCCGGCACGCGCTCCAACTGATCCAGTGTGCCAAAGGCTCCGCGCGTGTCTCTGTCGGCAACGATGCGAGCGGCCAATCCCGCCCCGATGCGCGGCAGGCGGGTGAGGTCCTCAGCGCTGGCCACGTCGACGTCGATCCGCTCCCCCGGCCCGAGCGGCCGAGCAAGGCGCGCAGCGCGGGCCGCCAGCGAGTCACGCATCGGCCGCAACGAATCGACCGCGCCGTAGGCGATCGCCCCCGCAGGCTGCGACCCGCCAACCGCGAGCCGGACCAGCATGCCGGCGAGCGCGAGGCCCAGGAGCAGCATGGCCGCCCGGCGATCGTCTGCTGTCGCCATGCCACGGACGCTGCGCCGGTTGCGTTCGCAGCTCAACCCAAATCATCGCGCGGCGGATCGGAACGCATCGGTGCCGCATGCGGATGGGAATCGTGCGTCAGCGCAGTAGCGCCAGCGCCACTTCCCCGACGATCTGCAGGCTCTCCGCACTCACCTTGTCGAGCGTGTCCTCGATCGTGTGCCAATACGGATTGTCTCGACCGCCGTAATCGAAGTCGATGACGTCGATCGCTCGGACGCCGACTTCCTGGAGCGGCACATGGTCGTCGATCACGGTGTGGCGCACCGAAGACCGGAAGACCCGCCCGTATCCCAGGTCGGCGGCGCGGCTCCACACCCGATCAACGACCTCCGGAGCCTCCGCCACCGAGTAGCCCTCCTGATAGAGATCCAAGTCACGGTCGCCGATCATGTCCCACACGACCGCGAAGAGTGGCAAGGCTGCCCGGTCGAGGGATGCCGCATAGTAGCGCGACCCGAGCAGGACGTCGCGGTTGTCACTGAAGTCGCCGTAGTCTTCGCCATCCACGAACACGAGGTCCACGCCGAACGCCGGCGGCTCCCGTTCGAGCGCATCCGCGACACCCAAGAGGAGCGCCACGCCAGACGCACCGTCATTCGCGCCGGGGACGGGCTGCCGCTGTGCACCGAGGTTGCCGCTGCGGTCGGCCCTCGGCCGGGTGTCCCAATGCGCCACGTAGAGAACCCGCTCCCGCATCGCCGGCCGGAACCGTCCGATGAAGTTCCGCAGCCGCAGCGTGTCACCTGCGGTCGTGACGTGGGTGAATTCCTGCACCTCGACCGAATCGGCGCTCGCCCCGAGCTGCGCGAGAATCCAGTCGCCCGCCTGCCGATGCCCCTCGGTATTGGGGATCCTGGGGCCGAACGCCAGCTGCGTCTCGACGTAGCGGAGCGCCGCAGCGCCATCGAATTGGGGTCGCTCGAAATTGCTGCCACCGCAGGCGGCTGCCGCCGCCATGACCGCTCCCACCACACGTCTCATCGGATCTGCCCTGCCTGCAAGGTGAGTTCGCCAAACACGGTGAACACGATCTGATTCAATCCCTGCGAGAGATGCCGCTGCTCACTTCGAATGTAGCTGAAGGTCAGTCCGCCGCGCACCGACGAGCTGAAGCCAGTGTCGAGCCGGACGTCGAGCTGATTGCGGCGACTGTCGGACACGGTGCGGCACTCGTCGGAATCGGTGCGCAACAGGCACACGGAGAGCACCGACGCGCTGTAGGCGAGGGAGGTCTGGATACGATTGCGCATCCGCACGAGACTCCGTGGTGGCCGAAACGCAAAATTGAGCGTGGTGGCCCACTCCTGACGGTCGCTCTCCGTTCGATTCCCCGAGGTGACGGCTTCAGACGTCGCCACCGTGATCCGGGAAGACGTGGTGATGCCGGACCACCACCCGACGGTGAGCGACGGCGTGAAGAGCCTGGTGTTGTTCTCCGTCCGGACCGGGGCTCCGGAGCCGCCGGCGAGCTCGCCGAGTGATGGTTGGATGCGGGAGCTTTCCTGCACTCGATACTGCGCCTGCGCCGTCACCGACGACAGCACGCGGCGCACGGAGCCTGGGGGCGTGTACCCCCAGGTCAGACTGATCGACGGCCATTCCCGCGTGAGCTGTTGCATCTGGGTCTGATCGTCTCCACGGCGCTGCCAGTTGGTATTGACGATATCGCGAAAGCTCACCCGCACCTGTGCCGAGAGCGGCAGCCGGGCACCACCGGACACGACCGTGGTTCTGGTCTCGCCCGCCGACGTGGCCAGCTCGCCCTCCTGACGGCGGAACTCATCGAGCCCGCCCCAGGCGAGATGGTACCGCAGGTCCGCCGCGAATGGTACGCGGTCGAATCCCGACCGGAGATCGGTCGCGTAAGACAGGTCGGTGGGCAGGAGTCCGCGGAAGAGCTTCGTCACGACGCTCGAATCCCCCGCGATCCCCCGGACCAAGCGGGCCAGATCGACGGCCGCCCCCCACTCCTGCCTCCGGGAGTTGGAGATCGTTTCCGCCACGCGGAACGCCCCGGCCGTATCGCCCTCGATCCGCACCGGGTCCGACCGACTCGGATTCCGATGAAAGTTGAAGCCCGTCGTCCAGATCAGTCGTGGCCGGAGCCACGAACTGACCGGTGGCGCGAAGCTCAGGGCGGTCGACAAGGTTCGGTCCCGCTCAAACCCGACATTCGTTCCGGCCAGTTCCCGTCGCTCCAGCGCGAGCAGCCTGCCAACCGTGGTCGAGTCACCATAGTCCTGGAGGTCGCGCGTGCTGGAGTAGTTCGCGGACAGCGACAGGGACGAATACGGCCTGAACTCCACGCCCGCCGCGCTGCGCCAGAGATGCTGGATGCTCTGGAGCGGACGGATCGTCGAATCGGACGCCAGCTCGACCGGCACCCGGTACACGAAACGCTCCGCCACGTTGTGCGTGAGCGCGGAGCTGAACGAGATCTGCGTTGGGTTCCAGCGCAGGCGGGAAGTTCGCAGTCCCTTGCCGAACTCGCTGTTCTTGATCCAATCGGGCAAGGCGTTGACCAGGTTGATCAAGAAACGCGGCGCTCCGCCCACGCTTTGTGGCCCCGCCGCGTTGCCGTACTGCAGTCGGTACAGCCGGTTCCGGCTGGTCACCGCGTTCAATGATCCGACGTTCTCTGTGTCTTCCCGGCTCATCGAGAACGACCACGGGTCTACAAATGTCCGCTGGAAGAATCCTT
>JAOTWK010000054.1 GCA_029862935.1 Gemmatimonadota bacterium
GGTGAGTCGACGATCGACGAGCTGCTGCGCGTCGTCGATGTCCCGCAGGAAGATGAGAGCACGGCGTCGAAGGAGCCTGAACGCCGGCGCTCCTCCGGTTCCCATCGACGCATCTCCGGTGATGGTTCCGCCTTGGCGCCGGACTCAACCCGCCGACGCGAGGACATCAAGGAAGCCGTCCAGGAACTGGCCGGGCGGGGCTTCGATGGCGAGTTCGAGCTGTTGGAACCGCTCGGCCCCCCTGAGCCGCAGCGCCACGCTGTCGGCACCAAGGTTTTGCTCGTCGACGATGAAGATCAGCTGCGTAAGGTGATGAAGGATCTGTTGGAGCGGGATGGCTATGAAGTGACAGAAGCGGCGGATGGTGTGGAGGCGTTGGATCAGGTCGACCGTCACGCTCCCGACATCATCGTTCTGGATTTGAATCTCCCTGGCCTCGACGGCTATGGCGTGCTTACTCACCTGCGGTCGCGCCCAGCCACGCAAGACATGCCAGTAGTCGTCCTGACCGCGCGTGGTGACGAAGAGAGCGAGGTTCGGGTGTTCGAGATGGGTGCAGACGATTTCCTGTCAAAGCCGTTCCGCGCACGCGCGCTCTCCGTTCGGCTCCAGGCGGTACTCGGGCGCCGACGCGGCGAGCACCGCCACTAGCCACTTCTAGATAGGCGCCTCATCTCCAGGCGCTTCGCCGATGTCGGGCGGGGCGTTGGGTTTCACGCGTATGGCCTTGGCGGGAACGCCGAGGTAGAGATGCCATGGCTTGGCGTCCCGCGTGAGCACAGCACCCGCCCCGACCATCGCCTGGTGCCCGACGTGCACTCCCGCGAGCACGGTTGCGTGGTACGTAACGCGAACGTCGTCGCCGAGGACCGTCACGGCATTCGACACGTCCACCTGATCGGCCATGTTGTGGGTGTGGCTGTAGATGTTGGCGTAGTCGGCAAGAGACACTCTGTGGCCAAGCACGATGCCACCCCGGTCGTCCAGGAGTACGTGTCGATGGACCACGACATCATCTCCGACTTCCATGTTGTACCCAAACGAGAACTCGACGAACTGGAAGCACTTGAAGTTGCGGCCGCAGCGCCGGAACACATGACGGGCCAAGAGCCGACGCAATCGGACACCCAAGTCGACGTTGCCGCCACCCATGGGAGACCGGTCGAAGCTCTGCCACAGCCAGAGCAGGGGTTTCACCCGCGCATACCGTTCGGCGTCGATCTCGTGATAGTACTCGGGTTCCAGCGTGACATGACGTGGGTCGAGGCTCAAGAGGCTCGCCCGAGTGGCGAGTGGAGTCGCGGGATCGCTCAGCACGTCGTCGTAGTTGCCGGCGTTGGGAAACCACACGGCATAGAGGACGTCGCGGCAGAGCTGGGACCGATCGCAATCCTGGTCTGAGAGCCGCTCGTCGAGCTCACCGAGCCATTCGGTGAGGACCTGCTCGGACTCTGGGGAGCGGATCAGCGTGCGAAGAGGTCGGCGGGCCATATGCTGTCTAGGAAGCGCGCCATTCGACTGTGCGGTTCCAATCCTCGTGGTGCCCGGACCTCAAGGTGTGCGATCGGCCGTTGCACGAGCCAGGACCGAGGCTCGCTCCCCATCGAGCACGCGAAGGATTTGTTCCCAACTGTCGTTACGGATGATGACGTACTCGACGACGAACGGATCGAGTACGCGGACTCCGTTACCGTAGAGGTAGATCGCCATCGCCGTTTCTCGCTGACTGATCTGGTGACCGCTCCAAAGTGGTGAGAGCGGAAGGATCTCGAGCGGTCGGAACAGCCGATTCTGGCTCGTGACCGCGAGGTCTTCTGGCGTGAATCGCGTCTCGGGCTGAAGTCCGAAGAAGGTGACCAGAAAGAGCGTAGGGTCACGCACGCCGTGTCGACGGGCGGCCGCTTCGACGTCGGCTTGCTTGGAGCGGATGAGACGGTGGAGCGAGTTGTACGTATCCGGCGCCAGCAGTCGGATCACGCGCTCGTCGAGCGGTACGACCTGGATCTGAACTTGGTCGGTACGCAACCGAAGGGCCACGGATTCCTGTCTGAGGGTCCCGTAGCCCGCGGGCGGAAGTGCGTCGTCCAGGGTCACACTCGTGTCTTGTTGCGCCTGCGCGCACGCGGTGAGCGCGGCCGTCAGCGCAAAGACGGTCGCAACGACGCCCGCGGAGCAGAGATCGCGGACGGCAGCGAGTTGAGGTGTACGTTCGGTCTGCATGGGCGTCCTCACGGTTACTTCACTTCACGTAGGTGACGAACTCGGCGATGGCGTCCCGAAGCTCCGGGATGCCCATGCCGGTCTGACTGCTGGTGACCACGCACTGGTCCCCCGGGATATTCACTGCGTCGAGGATGGCATGACGGCGCGCGGCCTGCTGGCCCCGTCCAAACTTGTCGGCTTTGGTGATCGCCAGAAGCGTCGGCAGCTCGCGACGGTGGAGCAAACGGCCAATTGCCACATCGTCAGGAGTCGGATCGCGGCGGATGTCGATCAGCCACACCACGCCGATCAGCGACGCTCGATGGGCAAGATACTGCTCCAGCAGTCGGCGGAGTTCGTGCCGGACAGACTTGGCAGCCTTCGCATATCCATATCCCGGAAGATCTACGATGTAGTACTGATCGTCGATGCGGTAGACGTTGCAGCTGCGCGTCTTCCCGGGAGTGCGACTCGTGCGGGCGAGCAGCTTCCGTCCGACGAGGGCATTGATCAGCGTGGATTTGCCGACGTTGGATCGACCGAGGATCCCGATCTCGGGAAGCGGCGGATCGGTGCGAAAGTCGACAGCTGGATAGCTGCCGACGAACTGGGCGTCGATCAGGCTTCTTTCTTGACCCGTATCGGCTCGGTCACGATGAGCGGCGGGCGCCGGTCAGTGATGGATTCCTTCGTGAGAACGACCTCGCGCACGTCATGCCGGTTCGGCAAGTCGAACATGATGTCGGTCATCACGTCTTCGAGGATCGCTCGCAATCCCCGGGCACCGGCGCCGCGGCTCACGGCCTGGCTGGCAACCGCGCGCAGGGCTTCGGGCTCGAAGGTGAGGCCCACGTTCTCGAGTTCGAGCAGCTTCTCGTACTGTTTAGTGAGGGCGTTCTTCGGCTCGAGCAGGATGCGAACGAGGGCTTCCTCGTCCAGTTGATCTAGCGCCACGGTGACCGGCAGACGACCCACCAGCTCGGGGATGAGTCCGTAACGCAGGAGATCGTCAGGTTCGACGTCGCAGAACGGGTTGCGCTCGATCTGTCGTAACTTGCCGGACTCGAGCTCTTCCTTGCTGAACCCGATCTGACGGCGGCCGGTACGGGCTTCGATGATCTTGTCCAGTCCGTCGAATGCACCGCCGCAGATGAACAGGATATTCCTGGTATCGATCTGGATGTACTCCTGCTGTGGGTGCTTTCGTCCCCCTTGCGGCGGGACGGACGCCACGGTGCCTTCCAGAATCTTGAGGAGTGCTTGCTGCACCCCTTCACCGGATACGTCGCGTGTTATGCTCGGGTTCTCGCTTTTGCGGGCAACCTTGTCGAGCTCGTCGATGTAGACGATGCCGTGCTCGCACTCGCTGACGTTGAAATCCCCGGCCTGGAGCAGACGCACGAGGATGTTCTCGACATCCTCGCCCACGTACCCCGCCTCCGTCAGTGTGGTGGCGTCAGCGATCGTAAAGGGTACGTCGAGGATGCGCGCGAGCGTCTGGGCGAGCAGTGTCTTGCCGACACCGGTTGGCCCGAGCAGCATGATGTTCGACTTCTCGAGCTCGACGTCGTTGTTGTGGAGGGCCTGCGAGTTGATGCGCTTATAGTGGGTGTAGACCGCGACCGACAGCACCTTCTTGGCCCGCTCCTGGCCGATCACATACTGATCCAATACCTCTTTGATCTCGGCCGGAGTTGGAACTTGTGTGATGGCTTCGGCGACCTCGCGCTCCTCGTCCTCCGCGAGGATCTCGTTGCAGAGAGCGATGCACTCGTTGCAGATGTAGACCGACGGGCCGGAAATGAACTTCCGCACCGAGTCTTTCGACTTTCCGCAGAAGGAGCAGCGTAGGTGCTTGTCTGGAGGCATGAGCTGGCTATCTATCGCTTCCTGCTAGTATGGGCATGCCTGATGAAGCCGTCAAGTCGTTGTCTCGTCGATGGTTTCGAGCTCGGCGCGACGCTGAATCACCTTGTCGATGATCCCGTAGTTCTTTGCTTCTTCAGCCGACATGAAGCGGTCGCGGTCGATGTCGAGCTCGATTTGGTCTTTTGTCTTCCCCGTGTGATTCGCATACAACTCATTCAGCTTGTCGCGGAGATAGAGGATCTCCTTGGCCTGGATCTCGATATCCGCTGCCGTCCCCTGATACCCGCCTGAGGGTTGGTGCATCATGATCCTCGCGTGCGGGAGCGCCGCGCGCTTATTCGCGGCGCCGGCCGCCAGCAGGAACGATCCTGCAGACGCCGCCATTCCCATGCAAATCGTGTTCACCGGCGCCTGGATGTGCTGCATCGTGTCGTAGATGGCGAAGGCGCTGGAGACGATGCCACCCGGCGAATTGATGTACAGCCAGATGTCGCGTTCCGGGTTGTCGGCTTCGAGAAAGAGCAATTGCGCGATGATGATATTGGCAACGTCGTCGTTGATCGATGTGCCTAAGAAGACGATGCGGTCCATCAACAGCCGGGAGAAGATGTCGTAGGTCCGCTCTCCGCGGCTGGAGCGCTCGATTACGTATGGTGGATAGATCGTTGGCATGGAGATTCGTCCGAATTCGCGTTAGCCACTGACAATGTCCGATTGCTCGAGCAAGTAACGGAACACCTTGTCTTCCGTGATCCCTCGCTCGAGTTCTCGAAGCTGGTTGGATTTCTGAAGTGAGGCGTAGAGCTTGGCCGGTTCCGTTGCGCGTCGCTGCGCCAGCTCTTCGATCCGTTGATCGAGTTCTGCTTCGGTGGCGGTGAGGCCTTCTCGCTCAGCGACGTGATCGATGATCAGTTCGCGGATAACTTGGCGCTCGGCTATCGGGCGGAACTCGGTGGAAAACTGGTCGAGCTGGTCGTCGGGTATTCCATAGCTCTGCGCGTAGGCTCCCATCAGCCGCTGCACCATGGATGGCGGGGCCTGCAAGTCGTTCGCCGACGCGATTTCCTCAATGATCTGGCGGCGCACATCGGCATCGGCTTCTCGCTGGGCATGCGTTTCGAGGTCGGCTTGCACGGCATGGCGGAGATCGTCCAATGACTCGAAGTCGCCGAGCTCACGGGCGAGCGCATCGTCCAGATCCGGCAGTTCTTGGCGCTTGATATCCTGCAGCGAGACCCGAACCACCCGGCTTTGTCCACGCTTGGTCTCATCGGGGAAGTCGTCCGGATATTGCACTGGCGCTTCTTTGGTTTCCCCTGGAGCAAGCGTCATGATGAGTTGCTCAAGCTCAGGGATCGCCTGACCAGATCCGAGCACGACCTGGTACGGCTTGGGCTCGCTGGCCGTGCCGCCTTCCAATGTCTGCACCGTGACCGAGGCAAGCTGCCCTTCGGTGGGCGTCTGTGCCTCCACAGGGACCCACGTAGCCTTCTGTCGCCGCAGCTCTTCGAGCTGCTCGCCGACGGCGTCACTGGTGATTGCTGGCTGCTGACGCACGAGTTTGAATCCGCCGACGCGATTGAGCGTGAGCTCGGGCTTGACTTCGACCACGAGCTCGAAAGTCATGGGGGCGTCCTCCGAGAACGTCAGGTCGCGGACTCGTGGATCGGCAATTGGCTTGAGTTCTTGGCGCTCGATGGCCTCCGTCCAGCTATCGCCGATGAGGTCCCGAATCGCCCGCTCCCTGATCGCTTCACGGTACTGCTTCCGCACGACCGAGAGCGGTGCTTTGCCTTTGCGAAAGCCTTTGAGCTTTGCCTGCTTGGCGTAGTGAGTCGCGGCAGTCTGCTCGGCAGCTCTGACGCGCTCGACCGGCACTTCGACCCGGAGGGTCTTGGCACCGGGCTCTTCGCTCGCCGGCGTTATTTGGATGTCTTTGGTATCAACGGCCATACGTTCAGTGACTCCTGCCCCACAGACCTGCTGGTTCAAGGCGCCGAAATGTAACCCGGCCGGGCGGTGCTCCCTAGGGGCGGAGTGAGCCGTCCGCCCTCATGTGGTCAGCTTGCTACACGTATTTATCTCTATATATGACAGTCGGTTGGCGGTTCTCGGCTCATCGGGTGCGGGTGATGCGCTCGTCACCGGTGCTGGACCGCGAGCCGGAGGGGCGTCAGCTTTGACACAGTGGCGGCTGCTGAAATCCGAGTCTCGAAGGGGCGGAGCCATGGGGGACACGGCGAAGGCAAAGCGCGAGATGACGTTCCTGCTGGCACGCCCAGAGCGGTGGTTCCTTCAGGCGGTCGCCGTCAGGGTTCCGGGCTGGATCAACTCGAATCACTTCACGGCACTGGGCGTGTTGGGTGCTGTTGCCTGTGGGACGTGCTACAGTCTCACCACGGACGACCCGAAGTGGTTGTGGTTTGCCAGCCTGGCGTTGGTCGTCAACTGGTTCGGCGACAGCCTCGACGGGACACTGGCCCGCGTGCGGAAGGCGGAGCGCCCTCGCTACGGCTACTACATCGACCATGTCGTAGACGCCTTCGCCACGGCGGCCATTGGGATCGGCCTTGGGCTTTCACCCTACGTTCGGCTCGATGTCGCGCTCTTCCTCGTGTTGATGTACCTCACGCTCTCGATCAACGTGTACCTCGAATCAGCGGTCTTCGGCGTCTTCAAGATCGCGTACGGGAAGATCGGTCCGACCGAGGCCCGGCTCATCCTGATTCTGGCCAACGCTGTGTTGTGGCTGAGTTCGACACTCCTTCCCGGGTGGGGCAACGAAGTGCGCTTTGTGGCCAATGCCGTCGTGGGGCTCATGGCGATCGCGATGTTGGGCGTTCTCGTGGTCCGGTTTGGGCAGAACCTGCACAAGCTCTCCAAGGAGGAGCCGCGCAAGCGGTGGAGGGATAGGAAGAAGAAGACGGACTAGGACGGCGAGAGACGGTCAGGGAGGGTCGATAAGTAGGCGAATAGGAAGACGATGGTGGTCGACGAGCATCGCCTACCATCGCCCTTGTTGCATCGCCATCATCGCCGGGGTGGGGTGTGGCGGAGGTGGAATGCGGCCGGAGGGACTCGAACCCACACGGGGAAACCCCACCAGCTCCTAAGGCTGGCGCGTCTACCAGTTCCGCCACGGCCGCAGGTGTGAGAAAGGTAGTGTGCCGCGTCGCCGCTCGCGTCGGGGCACGCGGAGCCGCATGTTTGGCGCCCGCATGAATCCCCCTGTCGGACCACCTCGACCCTTTCGCGGCCGTCAAGGCCACTGCTGCACTATCGCGAGCAAGCGCCCGCTACTGTTGCATGCGTGCAACACCCCGAGAGTTGTGCGCGTGCAGGAGGGCTCCCCGCGACGATCTTTCAGAGCACCGAAGGTGGAAGGGGACAGGTACAGACCTTGCGACTGAGGGGCGCGAATAGGAGTGCTCTTGGCCCACTATCCGAGGTCAGCAATGTCCCGTAGGAATCGCCCAACACGTACGTCAGTGAGCCCACGATGGGCTGGCGTCGTTGCGATCTTGTTTGTTCTGGCGGGCTTGAGTTGTGGCGAAACCACCGACCCGCTTTCGAGCGTACCGACTCAACTTGCCTTTGGGACCCAACCCTCGGACGAGCTAGCCGGGTCCCCGATAGCACCTGCCGTTCGAGTGAACATTCTGGATGCCGATGGCCTCTTGGTGGTTGATGCGACCACCACTGTGACGCTCGAGTTGGGTTCAAACCCGGGGGCGGCCACTCTCTCGGGCACAACCTCCGTGAAGGCGGTTGGTGGCCAGGCAACCTTCAGCGACTTGTGGATCGACAAAGCAGCATCGGGATACACGTTGGTGGCGAGAGCCCGAGTGCAGAGCGGTGAGGGGACGGCGACGAGCAGTACCTTCGCTATCAGTCCCGGCGCGGCAGCAGAACTCGTATTTACGGTCGAGCCGAGCAACGTCATGGCGGGTGAGGTGATAACGCCGCCGATCGAGGTAACAGCTCTCGACGCGTTTGGAAATGTGGTGGCGGCCCCCGCGATGGACGTCACGGTGCAATTGGCGGGTGGTGCTGCACCGAGCTCGCACGTGCTGCCATCGGCCGGCGATTCAGCCGGCACACCTGCGAACGGTGCCATGCCTTCCCCGGCAGCGCCCACGACCCTGAACGGGACCACCACAGTCAGGACAGTCGATGGCGTGGCGATCTTCGACGATCTCCGGATTGACGAAGCGGCCACTGACTACACACTTGCCGCGAGCAGCGGCGGCCTCAACAGCGACCCGAGCACGTCGTTTGCGACGGCCCCTGCCGCACCGGCCAACATCGGCTTCAAAACCCAGCCGATCGATGGGACGGCCAAGCAACCCATCCCGCCTTTTGAAGTGGCTATCGTCGACGCTTTCGGAAATGTGGCCACGACGGCGGCGGGAGTCATTACGGTAGCGTTCGGTGCCAATCCGGGTGGTAGTGCGCTCTCAGGAACAACGACGCAAAGTGCCGTCAACGGTGTGGCAACGTTTGACGACCTCTCCTTAGACAAAGCGGCAAGTGGCTATACACTGACGGCCAGTGCGAGTGGCTTCGGCGCGCAAACCAGCCAGGCCTTCGGCATCTCAGCGCCACAGCTCCAATTCATAACCCCGCCAACCAGTGCTGCCGCCGGTGCAGCCATCGACCCTCCGATCCGGGTCGGGATCTACGATCACCTCCAGGCGCTGATCACTTCTGCGACGGACCCGGTGACGCTCTCGATTGACTCGAATCCTGGTGGGGGCACGATCTCAGGGACAACAACGGTGAACGCGGTGGGTGGGATCGCCACGTTTGACAGTGTCGCGATCGACATGGCGGGGATCGGCTACACGCTGGCCGCGAGCGGGACCGACTTGAGTGGCGTAACGAGTGACTCACTCGATATCAGCTCGGCGTTGGCGACGCGCTTCGTGATTGTGAATCCGCCCGACGGGACAGTGGACGCGCCGATACTCGTGACGGTGCAGGCGTTGGACCAGTTTGGCAACGTCGTGCCCAGCGAGACCCGTGATGTGACTTTGCGCACGTCCGGTTCCGCGACAGGTGGTGGGCGGGTGGACATCGAAAACGGGATTGGCACCCGACTCATCAGCAATGTGGTGGCCGAGACCGTCACGCTCACCTTGCTGGACACGGAGGGAACAGGGCTCAACGTGAGCTCGACCCAGGATGTTGTGTTCGGGCCGAGTCTCGTGGCGCGCTACGTGATTATCGATCCGCCGAGTGGGACCGTGGATGCGCCGATCACTGTGACGGTGGAAGCGCAAGATGCGTTTGGCAACGTGGTGCCGACTGAGAATCGTGACGTGACGCTCAACGCGTCCGGCTCGGCTACGGGTTCAGGGCTGGTGGACATCGTGGATGGGGTGGGCACGCGGGCGCTCAGTGATCAGTTGGCGGAGACGGTTACGCTCACGCTCGTGGATACGGAGGGCACGGGGCTCAACGTGAGCTCGATCAAGGATCTGGTGTTTGGGTCGGGAGCAGCGACAAGGTACGTGATTCTGGATCCATCGAACGGCACCGTCGGTACGCCCATCCCGGTCACGGTCCGAGCGCTCGACCAGTATAACAACGTCGCGACAGGCGAGAACCGCGATGTGACCTTGCTGACCTCTGGCTCGGCGACGGGTGGTGGGGCGGTCAACATCACGAGCGGGTCGGGCACCCGGCTCATCAGCGATCAGGTCCCGGAGACGGTGCTACTGTCGCTGGTCGACAGCGACGGGACGGGACTCATTGTGAGCTCGACGCAGGATGTGGTGTTTGGACCGGTGGGGGCGACGCGGTTCGTCATCATCGATCCGACCGACGGGTCAGTGGATGCGTCGATCACAGTGACAGTGGAAGCGCAGGATGCGTTTGGCAACGTGGTGACGAGCGAAAGCCGCGACGTGACGCTCAACGCCTCGGGTTCGGCAACGGGGTTCGGGTTGGTGGACATCGTGAATGGGGTGGGGACGCGAGCGCTCAGTGATCAGGTGCCGGAGACAGTGACGTTGACGCTCACGGACACCCAGGGCACCGGTCTCAATGTGAGCTCGAGCGAGGATGTGGTGTTCGCGCCGGGGGCGGCGACTCGGTACGTGATCGAGGACCCAGCGGATGGAGCAGTTGGCACGCTCCTCCCCGTGACAGTGCGGGCGCTGGATCAGTTCGGCAATGTAGCGACGGGTGAAAACCGCAACGTGACGTTGCTCACGTCGGGCTCGGCAACGGGTGGCGGGGTGGTCAACGTCACCAATGGGATCGGCACCCGACTTATTAGCGATCAGGTCCCGGAAACCGTGACGTTGTCACTGGTCGACAGCGATGGGACCGGGCTCAATGTGAGCTCGACCCAGGATGTGGTGTTCGCACTGGTGGGTGCGACGCGCTACGTGATCATCGATCCGCCCAATGCGACGGTCGATGCCCCGGTGGCCGTGACGGTCCAGGCGCAAGATGTATTTGGCAACGTGGTGCCGACTGAGAATCGCGACGTGACGATCAACGCGTCGGGCTCAGCGACGGGCACCGGGTTGGTGGACGTCGTGAACGGGGTAGGGACGCGCCTCATCAGTGATCAGGTACCAGAGACGGTGACGCTGACGCTGACGGACACCCAAGGGACGGGGCTGGATGTGAGCTCGACCGAGGCTGTCGTGTTCGCGCCGGGCGAAGCGACGCGGTACGTGATTCGGGATCCGGCTGATGGTCCGGTGGGGAATCCGATTCTCGTGACGGTCGAGGCGTTGGATCAGTTCGGCAATCGGGCTGCGGGAGAGAACCGCGACGTGTCACTCCTCACCTCGGGCTCAGCCACAGGTGGCGGGGTGGTCGGCATCTCCAACGGGATCGGTACGCGACTCATCAACGATCAGGTCCCTGAGACCGTAACGCTGTCGCTTACGGACACGCAGGGGACGGGACTCGATGTGAGCTCGGTCCAGGATGTGGTGTTTGGAGCCTTGGCGGCGACGCGGTACGTGATAGTGGATCCGCTGAATGGGACGGTGGATGGGCCGGTTACGGTGACCGTCCAGGCGCAGGATGCGTTTGGCAACGTGGTGACGAGCGAGAGCCGCGACGTAACGCTCAACGCCTCCGGCTCAGCAACGGGGGCCGGGCTGGTGGACATCGTGAATGGGGTGGGGACGCGGACGCTCAGTGATCAGGTGGCGGAGACGGTGACGCTCACGCTCTCAGACACCCAGGGCACGGGGCTCGATGTGAGCTCGACCCAGGATGTAGTGTTTAGCGCGGGTGTGGCGACGCGCTATGTGATTCGCGATCCAACGGATGGGTCGGTGGGCACAGCGATTCTCGTGACGGTGGAGGCGTTGGACCAGTTCGGCAATCGAGCCACGGGGGAAAGCCGAGATGTGACGTTACTGACGTCTGGCTCGGCGACGGGCGGTGGGAATGTCAGCATCAGCAATGGGTTGGGTACGCGACTCATCAACGATCAGGTCCCGGAGACGGTGACACTGTCACTCACGGACACGCAGGGGACGGGGCTCGATGTAAGCTCGGTCCAAAATGTGGTGTTTGGACCGGTGGGGGCGACGCGGTACGTGATTCTCGATCCGCCAAATGGGACGGTGGATGGACCGGTCACGGTGACGGTCCAGGCGCAGGATGCGTTTGGCAACGTGGTGACGAGCGAAACCCGCGACGTGACCCTCAACGCCTCCGGATCGGCGGCTGGTGGCGGGCTAGTGGACATTGTGAACGGTGTGGGAACGCGCACGTTGAGTGATCAGGTGCCGGAGACGGTGACGCTGACGTTGACCGACACGCAGGGGACAGGGCTTGAGGTGAGCTCGACTCAGGATGTGGTGTTTGGACCTGGGATCGCGACGCGGTACGTGATCCTCGATCCTCCGGATGGGCCGGTGGGCACCCAGATTCTCGTGACGGTGGAGGCGTTGGATCAGTTCGGCAATCGGGCCACTGGGGAGAGTCGCGATGTGACGTTGCTGACCTCGGGCTCGGCGACGGGCGGCGGGAACGTCAACATCAATAACGGGATTGGCACGCGGCTGATCAATGACCTGGTGCCGGAGACCGTAACGCTCACGCTCGCGGACACCCAGGGCACGGGGCTCAACGTGACCTCGACGCAGGACGTGGTGTTCGCGCCCAGTCTTGTGACACGCTACGCGATCATCGATCCGCCCAATGGAAGCGTCGACGGGGCGGTCACCGTGACCGTGGAGGCGCAGGATCAGTTTGGCAATGTGGTGCCGAGTGAGATCCGGGACGTGACGCTCAACGCCTCGGGCTCAGCAACCGGAGCCGGGTTGGTGAACATCGTGAACGGGGTGGGCACTCGGACGCTGAGTGATCAGGTGGCAGAGACGGTGACGCTCACGCTCACAGACACCGAGGGGACAGGGCTCAACGTGAGCTCGACCCAGGACGTGGTGTTTGCCCCGGGCGCGGCGACCCGGTTCGTGATCGATGACCCGACGGATGGGCTGGTGGGGTCACCGATTCTGGTGACGGTTCGGGCACTGGACCAATATGCCAATGTGGCCACGGGTGAGAATCGTGATGTGACGTTGCTGACCACAGGCTCGGCCACCGGTGGTGGTGTGACAAACATCGCCAGTGGGGTCGGTACGCGACTCATCGGTGATGAGGTCCCCGAAACAGTGACGTTGTCTCTGGCGGACACAGAGGGCACGGGGCTCAACGTG
>JAOTWK010000365.1 GCA_029862935.1 Gemmatimonadota bacterium
CGTCGAAATCGATGTGCCGCCACTGCGGGACCGGCTTGGCGATCTCCCGCTCCTTGCCGAGCACCTGGTAGCGTTGACGGCCGAGGACCTCCACCGCCCGACTCCCGTGCTGTCCACGGAGGCACTGGACGCACTGCTCACCCATCAGTGGCCGGGGAACGTGCGCGAGTTGGAGAACGCGCTGACGCGAGCAGTGGTTCTCGCGACGGGCGACGTGGTTCGCCCGGAGCATTTGGCGCTGGTGCACACAGCCGGGGCGCAACCTGAACTCTTGAGCCTCGATGAGGTGGAGCGGCGCCACGTGGTGCGCATTCTCGAGGTGACCGGCGGGCACAAGACCAGGGCGGCCCAGATCCTCGGCGTCTCGCGCCCGCGCCTCAATCGGCTCATCGAGAAATACGGGCTGGAGTAGCGTGCGTCGCAGCCTGCGGTTGCGCACCCGATTCATGCTGGTCGTACTGCTCGGGGCCATCCTGCCGCTGGCGCTCGTCGGGCTCTGGCTGACCCGTACCACAGAACGATCCGGCGAGGCATTACTGCGCTCGCGACTCGACGCCAGTCTCGAACAGGTTGCACGTGAGAGCAGCGGCCGCTGGACGCTGTTGCGCTCACGCTTGCTCGATTTCGGAGAAGACGCCGACGTGCAATCGGCGCTCGCTGCGGGCAGCGGGGACGTTCAGCGGCAGGTGATCGACGCGCTCCGGTCGCGCGTGGCCCGGACCTACGACGACGTTGAGGTGATCGAGGTGAGGGACGCCGCCGGCGCACTTGTCGCACGGCTCGCCCCGAATCCGGCGGATGTGCGGAGCACGGCGCCGCCCACGTCGGGCAGCGTGCGGGTCGAGCTCATCGTCCACGCGCAGGGATCGGCCACGCGACTCGGCACGCTCCACGCTCAGGTACGTCTCACAAACCTCCTGCCCAGTGCCCCGGGCTGGTCCAGTGTGGGTGGCTCCGTGCTGGCGGTGTTCGAGACTGCGACCGGCGCCTCACTCCTGCCGCTCACGATCGATGAGAGCCTGTTCTCCCGATCGCGCTTCGAGTGGATGGACGGCGCCTGGGTCACGGCGCGCCGGAGGCTCGAGGAGCCACCCCTCGAGCTCGTGCTCGCGGCCCCAGTGGGTCCCTTCAGCGACCCGTTTCGCGAGGCCGCGAGTCGGGGGACCATCGCGCTTGTTGTGGTGGCTGGGGCAGTGCTGGTGCTCGTCACGTTGCTCACTCAACGGGTGACGCGGTCGCTCTCTGGTCTCGCTGTGGCGGCCGACGCCGTCGCAGCTGGGAATCTGGACCGGCGGGTGAACGAGAGCGGCGGTGAAGAAATTGGCCGCGTCGCGCACGCGTTCAATCAGATGACCGATAGCCTGCAGCAGACGCTTCGAAGGCTGGCGCAACGGGAATCGCTCGCCGCCGTCGGGGAGTTCGCCGCGTCCCTGGCGCACGAGATCCGGAACCCCTTGAGCGCGGTGCGTGTGGACTTGCAGCGCGCGGAGGAGCACAGCACCGATCCGGAGGCGCAGAAGCTGATCGGGCGCACGCTTCGCTCGATAGAGCGGCTCGAGGCCACGGTGACAGGTGCACTCCGTGTCGCCCGGAGCGGCAAGATCGAGCGCCATGCGATCGATCTGCGTACCCCCCTCGTGGCGGCCATGGAGAGCGCGCAGCCGGAGTTCACCTCACGTGGTGCAACGCTCGAGCAATTCTCGGATAGTCTGACGGGGCTTCCCGTCGAGGGGGACCCGGCCGCGCTGGAGCAGCTGTTCCTGAATCTCCTCATGAACGCCGCCCAGGCGCTCGAGCCGGGCGGGCACGCCGGCGTTTCCGTTGCGCAGGATGATGACTCCGTTACGGTCTCGGTGTGGGATGCGGGCCCCGGCTTTTCGGCAGAGGCGCTAGAGCGGCTATTCGAGCCCTTCTTTTCGACGAAGTCCGACGGCACGGGTCTCGGTCTCGCGGTCGCGCAACGGATCGCCGTGGCGCACGGCGGCGACATTGGGGTCGAGCCCCGAGAGCCCTGCGGCACGACGATGCACGTGCGGCTACCCGAACGACCCGCTCGTGGAGCATTCGACGTGTAATGGTCCGTTCCCCGACATCGTCACGCACCGTTACGCGCTTGCCTTCGAATCGCGCGGCGCGCTTGAGACAACTGATTGCCACCGCAGCACATGGGGAGGACAGACGACCGTGGCACGACCCTCGCTCCTTCGCGTTGTGAACAGCGCACGTCGACCATGATGTCGCGTGCCAGATCGAAGGAGTCCACTATGAAGACCGCCGCTGCCTTTTTTGGATTGGCTGTCCTCCTGATTGCCGGATGGACACAACGCCAGTACATCGGCTCCGAGCTTGGCCTCACGAGCCAGTTCGGGTCCGAAGCTGCGCTCGAAGTCGACACGTCCCGCATCGTGACCCGCCGCGTGTGGGCCGGCGCCGGGGTCGACCTCACGGGCTCGCCGTCGCCGGACGGGACCTTCCTCTCGTTCGTCGACTGGACCACCGGCGACCTCGCCATCCGAGACCTCGCCACCGGAGCGTCGAGGCACCTCACCGACAAGGGACCGTGGTCGGAGTCGGAAGAGATGGCGCTGTTCTCGGCAGTCTCCCGCGACGGCCAGCACATCGCGTACTCCTGGCTCAACGGGAACGTGTCGTGGGAAGTCCGGGCCATCCGAGTCGACGGCGGCGAGGAGCGCGTTGTGGTCGGACCGTCACTCACGTGGCTCCAACCCTACGACTGGTCCCCGGACGGCCGGCACCTCCTCGTCCGCGTCGTGGACACCACGGGAGCGAATCAGCTCGGGATCGTACCCGTGGGGGGCGGCGCGTTCCGCTCCCTGGCAACGATCACGGATGGGAGAAGCCCCCTGCGCGCCACGTTCTCCCCCGACGGCAGGTTCGTCGTCTTCGACGATCGCGCCGACGGCAACCCGCCGCAGAAGGATGTCTACGTCGTTCCCGTGGACGGTGGTCGCAACCGCGCGTTGGTGGAGCATCCCGCGAACGACGTGGTACTCGGCTGGTCGCCTGACGGCTCGACCGTGCTCTTCGCCAGCGACCGCACGGGCACCTTGGCGGCCTGGCTGGTCCCGGTGGAAGACGGGAGGGCAGCCGGAACGCCCGTCTTGGTCAAGTCCGACCTCTGGCGGGCAAGTGGCATGGGGTTCACGCGGGACGGCGCGTTCTTCTACGGCATCGACGTCGGCTCGGGCGATGTGTACTCGGCGAGTGTCGATGTCGCATCCGGACGCGTGCTCACGCCGCCGACGGCGGCCTCGCAGCGGTTCCTCGGGTCCAACTCGACCCCCGAGTGGTCGCCGGACGGTCAATACTTGGCCTACGTCTCCCGCCAGGGGCCGGGGCCGATGGGCACGGGCAGCGTCATCGTCGTCCGCTCGCTGACGACGGGGGAGGAGCGAACGATCGCCTCGGACATGAGCACCTTCCAAGGTCTCCGCTGGTCGCCCGACGGCCGCTTCCTGCTCGCGGCGGGCACCGACAACCGCTCGAACTCGGGGGTCCACACAGTGGACGTTCAGACGGGCGCGACACGCAGGATCGCGGAGACACCCTCAGGGGCATATCTGGGGTGGCCAGTCTGGCTGGGCAACGGAACGTCGGTGGCGTACATCGAGCGGTCGTGGGGTGACGCCCGGGACCGCGTCGTGAAGCAGGACGTCTCCAGTGGGCAGGTGGTCGAGCTCGGGCGCTGGAGCATGCACGAGCAATGGGTGAACAACCTGGCAGCGTCGCCGGGCGGCGATTCCATCGCCTTCGTCATGACCGATGCTGAGGCTAGGGCGCCGGGGATCGTCGTCATGTCCACTGCCGGGGGACCGGCACGGGAAATTGTTCGCCTGCCCCCGATGGTGTACGTGCCCCGAGATCTC
Organism: Gemmatimonadota bacterium; assembly: GCA_029862935.1. The sequence goes on from JAOTWK010000365.1 coordinate 3,888, forward strand.
AATTGGACTCCGGATGGCACGCGCCTGATGTACGTGACGGGCGCTCCGGATGACGCCGACAAGCCCTGGCAGATCTGGGCGGTCGCTGCCGCAGGGGGCGAGCCCTATCGCATCGGCATCCAGGACCTGGGGCTGAGCCAGCTGCGCATTCACCCCGACGGCCGGCGCATCGCCTACCGGGCAGGGGAAGAGCAGACGGAGGTCTGGGTGATGGAGGATTTCCTGCCCGAGCCGACCAACCGCGAGGAGTGACGGGTGGAGGCCGCCGTTGACTTGAGCGACACGGAGT
>JAOTWK010000366.1 GCA_029862935.1 Gemmatimonadota bacterium
CCAGCGGCACGATCCGTGGACCCACCGGACAGAACGTGTCGAACCCTTTGGCACGCGTCCACTGGGAGTCGGACCTCTGGAGATCCCGCGCCGTGACATCGTTGAGGCAGACGATACCGCGCACTGCGCTCAGTGTAGCATCAACGCCGACGCGACGCATCCGCCGGCCAATGACCACCCCGATCTCTCCCTCGTGCTCCACCCGCTGGGACATCGAGGGAAGCACGATCGGGTCACCGTCGGCGATCACCGAGGACGGCGGCTTGAAAAACAGGAGCGGGTGTTCGGGGACGACATTGCCCAGCTCTTTGGCATGCTCGGCATAGTTTCGGCCCACACAGACAATCTTGGTGGGGGTGACGGTGGTTCCGGTGGACACGCGGGCATCCTCGTTTCGGGACGATCGACAGCTGTGCACCGGACGATCCGCCCGGCTGCCGATTCAAACCTATCACGCGGCACTACCGTCGGCGACGCAGACCGGTCATCTTCGCCGGCACAATGACGCCGACGCGTAGATGAGCGCGCTTACCGCGGGGCTGGTGACGGCCGGCGGCATCGCCCTACTAGTGATTGGGGGCGAGCTGCTGGTCCGCGGCGCGGTTTCCATCGCTCGGCTTGCCCGAGTCAGTACGGCCGTCATTGGGCTCACAATCGTCGCCATCGGGACGTCGACCCCCGAGTTGGCGGTCAGCCTCACGGCGGCGGTGTCCGGGCAGCCCGACATTGCCGTCGGAAACGTCGTCGGCTCGAACATCTTCAACGTCACGGTGATTCTGGGTGTGGCATCGCTCCTCCTGCCACTCACCGTTCACATGACGGCGGTCAGGCTCGAATGGCCCTTCATGGTGGCCGCGGCGGTTCTCTTCCTTATACTGGCACGCGACGGTCGCATCGATCGCCTCGAGGGAGGGTTCTTCCTCTTTTCGCTCGTGGCGTTCCTGGCCTACGTGGTGCGGGCATCGCGCCTCGAGAGCGATGCCACTGCGCAGCGGCAGCTCGCAGACTCGGTCGACGCGTTCGCAATCCGGACCACGGGACGACGGGCCGTCATCGATGTCGTCACCGTGGTCGCGGGCCTGGGAATCCTCGTCGTCGGTGCGAGGATGCTGGTAGGTGGTGGCACCGATTTGGCCCGCCTGGCCGGAATCTCCGACCGCGTCATTGGCCTGACCATCGCGGCTGCGGGCACGAGCCTTCCCGAGCTGGCCACGTCCATCGTCGCCGCTCGGCGTGGCCAGACCGATATCGCTCTCGCCAATGTGCTCGGGTCGAACATCTTCAACGTGCTCGGCATTCTCGGGACCGTGGCCCTGGTGACGCCACAGACCGTGCACCCGGCCATCGTGGGGAGCGACAACTGGTGGATGGTCGGAACTGCGCTCCTTCTCTTCCCGCTGATGCTGTCCGGTCGCCGGATCGCGAGGTGGGAGGGTGCGGTCCTTCTCTCGGCGTACGCCGTTTACCTACGCACGCTCTGGTAATCGGGAGCGTCTTATGGCGCCCCGACCAAGATCGGATCTCGGAGAAGCGGCTCCACCACCTGCCACAGAGTGGCGGCAATCCGGCGATGTCCTTCTGCCGTGGGATGGATCCCGTCCGGCTGATTCAACTCAGGCCTGCCTGCCACGCCATCCAGAAGAAACGGGATGAGCACGGCGTCGTTGGCCGCAGCGAGATCGGGAAACACGCGCCGGAACGCCGAGGTGTACCGGCTGCCCATGTTGGGCGGTGATTCCATACCGGCGATCACGATTCGAGCGTGCGGATACCGCGCCCGAGTCCGATCGACGATCTCCTGAAGGTTCCTCCGCATCTCGTCCACGTCGAGACCCCGGAGACCGTCATTCGCGCCGAGTTCGAGGACCAGAACATCCACGGGCTCGCCGAGCAGCCAATCGATCCGCCGAAGCCCGCCTGCGGAGGTCTCTCCGCTGACGCCCGCGTTTACGACCCGATATGGAAGACCCGCACTGTCGATCATCTCGGCAACAAGGCTCGGGAACGCCTGTTCGATTGCCAGTCCGTACCCCGCCGTGAGGCTCGTGCCGAGGAACAGCACGGTCCCTCGCGCGTCGTGGGTCTCCCGCGCCAACGGATCCGGGCGCTCAGCGGCATCGGCCGGTGGGCGCTGGTCCCCCGCGCAGGCCGTGCTCAGCGCGAGTGTCGCTATCACGACTATTTTCCACACCATGATGATCATCGCTCAAGATCTCGAACAAACATACATCAGCGGCGGACGTCGGCTCACGGTCCTCCGCGATGTGAACTTCACCGTTGCGGACCGCGGACTCGTCGCGGTGGTCGGACCGTCGGGGAGCGGCAAGACCACACTGCTCGGCCTGTTGGCTGGGCTGGATCGACCTTCGCGGGGAACCGTCATCCTCGATGGCCAGGATCTCGGGCCGATGTCGGAAGACGACCGGGCCCGGCTCCGTGCCGCGAAGATCGGGTTCGTGTTTCAGACCTTCCAACTCATCCCAACGCTCACGGCCCTCGAGAACGTGTTGGTGCCGGTTGAACTGCAGCCGTCACGGACGTGGCCGGCCGCAGAGGCCGCTGCGCATGCGCGAGACCTGCTCGGACGCGTTGGCCTGGCCGAACGTTGGCACCACTACCCGGCCCAGCTCTCGGGAGGGGAGCAGCAACGCGTCGCTCTGGCACGAGCGTTCGCGAACCGACCGAAGATCCTGTTTGCCGATGAGCCGACGGGAAACCTCGATGCCGAAACCGGGCACGCGGTCATCGACCTGCTGGTGGCGCTCAACCGCGAGGCCGAGACGACGCTCGTGCTGGTCACCCACGATCCTGAGCTGGCCGGGCGCGCGCATCGCGTGATCGGCCTCGCCGGTGGCCGCATCGTGTCCGATTCGGCCGGCACGACATGACTGGTGCGCTGTTTGTCCTCCGGCTCGCGCTGCGGGAGGGCCGCGCCGCGCGACGCCAAATCGGGCTCTATGCCGGGGCGATCTCCCTCGGGGTAGCGGCGCTGGTGGCGATCGGCTCCTTCCGGGCCGACGTAACGGAGGCGATTCACGCCGAGTCGCGGAGTCTAATGGGCGCCGACGTGGAACTCCGCAGCGCCAGTGAGTTTGCCGGTCGGGCCCGCGAGCTGCTCGACTCCTTGCGAGGGGCTCGGGTTCCGGTCTCGCGGGTGACCAGTTTCACCTCCATGGCATTGGCCACCGCAACGGGCAGGACCCGGCTGGTGGACGTGCGGGCTGTCGAGGGCGATTTCCCCTACTACGGTCGTATCGAGACGGCCCCAGCGAACCGGTGGTCACGGTTGCGGGACGGGCACCACGCCCTGGTCGACCCCGCGCTCCTGGTCTATCTCGGGGCGGAGGTCGGCGACACGCTTCGACTTGGAGACGCGGCGTTCGTCGTCGATGCGGAGCTGAGACGGATCCCCGGTGAGATCGGTATTCAGACGGCCATTGGCCCGCGCATCTATATCGCGGCCGACTACCTAGAGGAGACGAATCTCCTGCAGTTCGGCAGCCGTGCTCGCTACCACGCTCTGCTGAAACTGTCCGGCGCGGCGGCAGCAGCAGAATTCGTGGCGACCTACAGACCCATGCTCGACGGTGAGCGCGTGCGGGCCGCGACGGCTGCCAGTCGTGAAGAGGATTTCCGCGAGTGGTTCGCCGCCTTCACACGGTTTTTGGCACTGCTCGGACTCACGGCTTTGCTACTCGGAGGGATCGCGACCGGAAGTGCCGTGCACGTGTTCGTGCGTCGGAAGCTCGACACGGTGGCGGTGCTCCGGTGCTTGGGTGGAACCCAGCGAACGGTGTTCGCGGCCTATCTCCTCCAGGCAGCGCTCATGGGGCTGGTGGGCGCCATGGTCGGCGTGGTACTCGGGCTCGTCGTCCAGCGTATTCTTCCTACGCTGCTGGAGGATTTCCTCCCGCTGGCTGTGCAGCCGAGCCTCCGCATGGGGCCGGTCGCCGCGGGCTTGGGGATCGGCCTCTGGGTCGCGCTCGCCTTCGGTTTGCTGCCGCTGCTCACCGTGCGCAACGTCGCACCGCTCCGCGCCCTACGTCGCTCCGTCGAAGAGCCGGTTCGGCAACGGGACCTCGCTCGCATCGCCGCCTACGCCGCCGTGTTCGGGACCATACTGGTGCTCAGCGTGACGCAGGCACCGCACCCGGCGGTCGGACTTG
>JAOTWK010000367.1 GCA_029862935.1 Gemmatimonadota bacterium
CGTTCCCTGCGCGCAAATCTCGTGTTCCGCTGGGAGTACACGCCGGGCTCCACGCTCTTTGTCGTATGGACCCATGATCGGAACGCGACGGACCCGTTCGGCAACTTCGATTTCAGCCGTGACTTCGACGCGCTCAAGGAGGCCGCCGCTGACAACGTCTTCCTCGTCAAACTGACCTATTGGCTGGGGATGTGACCCAGCTGCCGCTGGCGCGGTGGCGATGAGCTGCGAGGGCGATGGGAGGGCAATGACAGGGCGATGTTCTGCCGCCCTGCCGCGGTCGTCAGGGTCGTGTTTGTCGTCCCAGTCGTCTGTTCTGCGCCTCCTCCCTTACCCCCCTCCGTCCCCGCTCCTACTTTTTCAGAGTTGCATCTCATCGACTCACAGGTAGGAAGCAACACCCGTTCATATGGGAGGGTCTTTCATGCGATTCGTATCCTGGCGCGCGATGGTGGGTGCCGCGCTCGTCGCTCCGTTTCTGATCGGCTGTCAGGCCGGTCCCGATTTCGAAATCGATTACGAGATGTACAGCCTCGACAACGGGTTGAGCGTCGTGCTCCACGAAGATCGTTCCGACCCGATCGCCGCGGTGGCGGTGCTGTATCACGTTGGGTCCAACCGCGAAGAGGTGGGCCGGACAGGGTTCGCGCACCTCTTCGAGCACATGATGTTCCAGTCGTCGCAGCACGTTGGCGAAGATCAGTTTTTCCAAAAGATCCAGGACGCGGGCGGCACGCTCAACGGCGGGACGTCATCCGATCAGACCATCTACTTCGAGGTGGTGCCCAAGAACGCGCTCGAAATGGCGTTGTGGCTCGAGGCCGACCGATTGGGGTACTTGCTGCCGACGGTGACACAGGAGGCGTTCGTCAATCAGCAAGCCGTTGTGCAGAACGAGAAACGGCAGGGGGTCGACAACAGACCCTACGGCCACACGAACTATGTGATCGATAAGCTGCTGTTCCCCGAAGCCCATCCGTACAACTGGCAGGTCATCGGCTCATTCGAGGATCTCGCGAACGCCAGCGTGGAGGACGTTCGCAACTTCTTCCGGACCTGGTACGGCCCCAACAATGCGACGTTGGTGGTCGCGGGCGACTTCGACGTCACAGAAGCCAAGACCTGGATCGAGAAGTACTTCGGGGAGATCCCCGCGGCCAGTCCCACCACGGATCCCGACCCGCAGCTGGTGATCCTCACTGAGACCAAGCGGGCGTTTCACGAGGACAACTTCGCGCGTTCGCCCGAGCTCAACATGGTGTTCCCGACCGTGCAGCAGTTCGAGGCCGATGCCTACGCGCTCGGCATGTTGGGCGAGTTGTTCTCGGACGGGAAGAAGGCGCCGCTCTACAAGGTGATCGTGGAGGAGGAGAAGCTGGCGCCGTCCGTGTCGGCGTACCAGCGGAGCCGCGAGATGGCCGGGTCGTTCCGCATTCGCGTTCGTGCGTTCCCGGGCAAGTCGTTGACCGATGTCGAGGCGGCAATTCAACAGGCGTTCCAACGCTTTGAGGAAGTGCGGTTCACTGAGGACGATTTGGACCGCATCAAGGCGGGGTTCGAGACCGGCTTCTACAACGGGATCTCGAGCATCCTGGGTAAGTCATTCCAACTGGCGCGCTACAACGAATACGCCGGGTCACCCGGCTTCATCGAGCAGGACTTTCAGCGGGCGCTGGCAGTCACCTCGGACGACGTGTGGCGGGTGTACGAGCAGTACATCAAGAACAAGCCGTTCGTGCTCACGAGTTTCGTGCCGAAGGGCCAGACCGATCTCGTTGCGGATGGGAGTAACCGGTTCCCAGTGCAGGAAGAAGTTATCACCGCAGCCGGCGCCGAGGTCGGGACCACCATGACCGACGCCGCGCCGGTCGCGGACCTGCCGTCCAGCTTCGATCGCGCCGTCGAGCCACCAAAGGGCCCATCACCCACCGTGACGATTCCCGAGGTGTGGACCCACACGTACGCGAACGGGCTTAGGCTCTATGGTATCGAGCACCACGAACTGCCGCTCGTGAACTACGGACTGACGATTCGCGGCGGGCACCAGCTCGATGATCTCGAGAAAGTCGGGGTCGCCAATCTCATGACCGACATCATGATGGAAGGAACAGCCACCAAGACACCACTCGAGCTGGAAGAAGCGATCGACGGACTGGGCGCCAACATCTCGATGTTCACCACCGACGAGTCCATCGTGATCCGCGCGAACGGGCTCAAGTCCCGGTCGGACGCCTTCACCGCGCTGTTCCAGGAGATCCTGCTCGAGCCCCGCTGGGACGAGACGGAGTTTGCCCGTATCAAGGACGAGACCATCGAGACGATCAACCGCCGGAAGGTGAATCCTGGCGCGGTTGCGTCCATGACGTACAATCGGCTCGTGTATGGCGATGACCACCCACTCGGGCACCCGACCATCGGGTCGACGGCATCGGTCGAGGCGATCACGATTGATGACGTCAAGGCGTTCTACGAGGCCAACTACTCTCCGTCGGTCTCGTACATCACCATCGCGGGCGACATCACGGAGGCCGAGGCGATCGCGTTGTTCCAGCCGCTGGAGGAAGATTGGCCGGCACGAGACGTTACGATACCGGAGTACGCGGCCCCCGCGCCGCAGCCCCGCCCGACGCTCTACTTCGTGGACATCCCTGGGGCCAAGCAATCACAGATCTACGTCGGGCATGTCGGCCTTCCGCGTACCCATGAGGACTACCACGCCGCGACGGTCATGAACCATCGTCTGGGCGGGAGCTTCAACTCCGTCGTCAACCTGATTCTGCGTGAGGAGAAGGGCTACACCTACGGCGCCCGGTCGCGGTTCGGCGGCGGCCACATGCCGGGCACGTTCACCGCGTCGTCCAGCGTGCGGTCCAACGCCACGTACGAGTCGGTCGAGATCTTCCGTGACGAGATCGCGAAATATCGGCAGGGGATCTCGGAGGACGATCTCACGTTCACCAAGAACGCGCTGGTGCAGTCCAACGCGCGCCGGTTCGAGACGCTACCCGCGCTGCTGGGCATGCTGGACGAGATCGCCATGTACGGGCGGCCGTTCGATTACGTGCGCGAGCAGGAGAACGTGACACGGCGGATGACGCTGGAGCAGCACAGGCAGCTCGCCAAGCGGTACATCGATCCCGACCAGATGATTTACCTGGTGGTGGGAGATGCAGCGACGCAGCTCGGGCCGCTCGCGCGACTGGGACTTGGCACGCCCGTAGTGTTGGAGGTAGAAGGGATGTAGGTCGAACGACAGCGAGGACGGTAGGAGCGTGCCCGCGCTCCTACCGTCCTCGCGTCGTTGACGACTCTGACGACCGCCTGGGGGCCATCAGCCATCAGCCGTCAGCCATTAGCTCTGCCGTCTCATTCCTGCCGCTCTGCCGCTCTGCCGCTGCTGTCTTGGCGCCCCGCCGCCGTCGTCAGAGTCGTCAGAGTCGTCTAAGTCGTCTAAGTCGTCTGTCTTGCCGCCCTGCCGCCGTCGTCAGAGTCGTCTATGTCGTCCCAGTCGTCTGTCTTCCCCTACCGTCCCGGGCGGTGAATCAAGTCGTCCAACTTGACGATCAATTGGCGCAGCATGCCTTTGGCGGATGTTTCCAGGAGTGCCACGGCCACGTATTTCTTTCCGGCCCGCTCGACGATGGCGGCGTCGGCATGCCAGTTGCGCCACGTGCCGGACTTGCGGAAGATGCGGGATCCCGGTCGGTCTTGGAGACCGAGTACGAACTTGTGCCTGATGGCGGGGTTCGCCATGATCGATTTCATTTCGCCCGACGCCCACGCACTCACCAACTCGCCACGCTCGATCATGACGAGGAACCGCGCCACCTGCCGAGCCGTGGCGCCGTGAGAGATGTGGCTGATGGGATCGCGTTCCCAATAGCCAAGCTCGCCGCCGTAGTCCTTGCCCACCCAGAGACCACCCTTGCGGTCCGGATCGTACAGCTCGTATTCCGGATCGCGCAGACAGTCGGCGATCGCCTCGAACCCGACCAACTCGATGAGCTCGCTCGACATGGGGTTGTCGGAGTTGCGGATCATCCGCTCCAACTTCTGACGCAACTCGGGCGAGTACGTCAGCCGGCCGGCATCGACCTCGCAAAACACGCCCAGCATGATCGCGATCTTGGGCAGGCTCGCGGCATACCGCATGCGACTGTC
>JAOTWK010000368.1 GCA_029862935.1 Gemmatimonadota bacterium
GCTCGTCCGCCTGCTTCACCAGGCACTGAGACAACACAGCTTGGCCTTTCGGAGAAGGACCGATTACGTTCTGCGTTTTCTGCACCAGCACCCGCCGTAGGGAGTGTGGGATGAGCGAAAGCGTGGAACTGTGGAGCTTGGACCTGCGGTATGAGGGGCATCGCCTGCGGGACGATGCTCGCGAAGCGCGCTTGCTGGCGTCGATCGCCCAGCGCGGCATCACCGATCCGCTGGAAGGCGTCGATACACCCGCTGCCCGATTCCTGCTGAATGGCTTCAAACGCTACCGCTGCGCCAAGAAGCTGGGCATTCAAGCCGTGCCCTATCAATCGCTGGCCGAGGAGGAAGCGACGGGCATCGTCAATCTGATGCGGGTCTCCACGGACAAGACATTGGGGATTCTGGAGCAAGCCCGCTTCATCGTGGATCTGTTGACTCTGCATGGCATGAGTCTGGCGGAGGTGGCCGAAACCCTGGGCCGCAGCAAAGCCTGGGTCAGCATGCGTCGCAGTCTCTTGGCGGAGATAAGCCAACCGATCCAGGAGATCCTCTTCCGGGGAGCGTTTCCCGTGTACTGCTACATGTACACGTTGCGCGCGTTTAGGCGCATGAACGGAGTGACCCAGGAGGAGATGGAGCAGTTTGTGAGGACGGTGGCCGGCAAGCGACTGAGCGTGCGGGACATCGAGCTGTTGGCACGGGCTTACTTCCAAGGTCCCGCCTCGCTGCGGGAAGCAATCGATGCCGGCAAACTGAGCTGGTCCCTGGAGCAGATGAAGAACGTGCCGGACGATGTCGAGGGCTGCAACGAATGCGAGCGTCTGCTGTTGAAGGATCTCCAGATCGTGGCCAAGTACCTACGGCGGGTGATGGTGAAATGCCATGACGTGCGTCTGAAAAGTCGGGCCTTTCATGCCCAGGCCCATCTGCTTAGCGGTGGTCTGTTGAGTTCGTTTGACGCGTTCCGGGAAAGGATGAAAGAGTTTCATGATCGATGCGGACGTGCGTAATGCCATTTACCAGTTGCATCTCGTGGGAACTTCGCTGCGAGACATCAGCCGGCAATTTCGGGTGAGTCGCAACAGCGTGCGGCAGATCATCCGGAAACAAGGGGCGATGCCCCACACGGTGCGGAGAGACAAGATCCAGATCGATCCGGAGCTGTTGCGACGGTTGTACGACGAATGCGAGGGCTGGGTGCAGCGGATGCACGAGAAGCTGGTCGAGGAGAAGAAGATTCAGGTCAGCTATCCCACCTTGACGCGCCTGCTGCGCGAGCTGGACCTGGGCCGGTCCTCGTCTGCTCGCTGCGACCACGTGCCGGACGAGCCGGGCACGGAAATGCAGCACGACACGACCGTTTATCGGGTGAAGCTGGCGGAGCAGCCCACCCGGGTCGTCGCCAGCCTGCTGTACCTGCGTTACTCGAAGCGGCGGTACTTGAAGTTCTACCGCCTGTTCAATCGCTTCACGATGAAATGCTTCCTGCACGAAGCCTTGATGCACTGGGGCTACGCCGCCCAGCAATGCATCATCGACAACACCAACCTGGCCCGTTTGCGTGGCAGCGGGAGACAGGCGGTGATGGTCCCGGAAATGGTCTCCTTCGCCGAGCGTTACGGCTTCCGCTTTCGCTGTCACGAGCTGGGGCATGCCAATCGAAAAGCCGGTAACGAGCGCGGATTCTGGACCGTCGAGACCAACTTCCTGCCGGGACGCCGCTTCGAGAGCCTGGCGGACCTGAATCGCCAGGCACGGGAGTGGGCCACGGTCCGCATGCACCATCGCCCCACCAGTAAGACCGGCTTGATTCCCGCCCAGGCCTTCGAGCACGAACGCCGCTACCTGACCGAACTCTCCCCGCATCTGCCCGCGCCGTACTGCCCGCATGAGCGCGGCACGGATGAGTACGGATACCTGTCGTTCCAGGGCAACTATTACTGGGTGCCGGGCAGCAAGCGGGAAAACGTCAAGGTGCTGCAATATGCGGACCGCCTGAAGGTGTATCAGCATCGCCAGTGTGTGGCGGAGTACCTGCTGCCAGCGGACGGCGTCAAGAACGCCCGTTTCAGTCCGGAAGGGCAACCCACTCCGCAGCACCAGCCCCGGCGCCACAGGCAAGGTTCTCAACTGGAGGAAAAACGGCTGCGCGCCATGGGGGCAGAGGTCGCAGCTTACGTCGATTACGTGCTGGCGACGCCAGGCATCCAGCGTCACCGCTTTGTGCGGGAACTGTTGGCCTTGAGCCAGCAGGTGACGCAGGGCGTGTTCGTGCAAGCACTGCAGCGGGCCCTGCGGTATCGCGTCGTTCATCTGCCGACCGTGCAGCGGATCGCTTGGCTGTACCTGAGCCAGGGGGAACACGTGCCCGATGTGGAGGTCGACGAGAGTTATCGCCAGCGGCCGGCTTACCAGGAGGGCGAGTGGACCGACGAACCGGACTTGTCGCGCTATGACCACACACTGGACGCAGAAGACGAAAACCACGAACCAGAAACTGAGGACCAACATGGATGAAGAATTGTGCAAGATTCTCAAGCATCTGCGCCTGGGGGGACTGCTGGCGCAATGGGATGAGTTACTGGCCGAGGCCCGGCGTGGGCGTTTCTCTCACGAGCGGTTGCTGAAACACGTGCTCCAGGCGGAATACCGCGTGAAGAGTGAGCAGGCCCGGATCCTCCGTCGCAAACGGGCCCACATTCCTGAGATCCTGGAGATCGAAACGTTCCCCTTCGCGCGGCAGCCCAAACTGGACCGCAAGCGGGTCATGTCCCTGTATGACAGCTTCGACTACATGACGAAGCAGCAGAATATCGCCTGGCTAGGGCCGACGGGCTGCGGAAAAACGGGCTTGGCGACGGGCTTCCTGCTGCAAGCCATCGATTGCGGGCATCGCGGCTATTGCATCTGCTTTCCCGAGCTGGTGGCCAAACTGTATGCGTCCCTGGCTGACCATTCGCAGGAGAAGCTCCTCCGCAAATACTCGTCCTACGACTGTCTACTGATCGACGAGGTAGGGTACGCGGAGGTGGAACCGGCGCAAGTCGGGCTGTTCTTTACGCTGATGCAAAAGCGGCACAAGACCAAGACCACGCTCATCACCTCGAATCTGGGCTTTCGCGAGTGGGGAACGTTTCTGAAGAACAAGCATCTGGCCTCCGCCTTGTTCGACCGGCTCTCGGCCACCACCCATGTGTTCAACATGAAACACTGCGAGAGCTTGCGTCCCCGGCTGAACGAGGGTGCTGAAAGCGACGTCGCATGACCGGCAACGACCTGCGCCAGCGTGCCGCCGTGGTTCGGGAGGTGCCGCTCGAGACCGTGTTGCTGCTGCGCGGTGCCGTGCGTGATCGGCGCGACAAGTCCAAATGGCACACGGAGCAAGGCCCGCTGTCGGTGTCCGGGGCCAAGTTCATGAACTGGCACTGTCATCAAGGCGGAGGGGGAGCCATTGATCTGCTCATGCACCTGGTGAAGGTGGACTTCCGCACGGCGGTGGCCTGGCTGGAACAGTGCCTCGGCGTCGGCCGCGTCGCTGTCGCCGTCCCCAGCGAGCGCACCTCCCACCACGAACGCCCTGCCGGCGGCAGGCCTATCTCGCTCCAGCTGCCCGTCCGCGATGATCGCCTGTTGAACCGCGTTACGCAGTACCTCACGCGACGCCGTCATCTTCGGTCAACGCTGCTCGAGCCGCTCCTGCAATCCGGCAAGTTGTACGCGGACAGCCGGGGGAATGCCGTCTTTGTGTTGCTGGCGGGAAAATCGCAGCGACCGGTCGGCGCCGAACTGCGTGGCACCGGGCCGCGCGTCTGGCGCGGCATGGCGCCAGGCACCCGGAAGGACTGGGGATACTTCTGGATCGGCACCAAGGGTGCGCGGCACATCGTGCTCTGTGAGTCCGCGATCGACGCCATCAGCTGTTTCCAGATGCGCCCCGAACGCATCTGCATCTCGACCTCCGGCGTGCCAGCCGATCCTCTCTGGCTCCGCGGCCTCATCGCCCACGGCTACGAAATCCAATGCGGCTTCGATGCCGACGACCCCGGCGACGCCGCCGCTGACCGGATGATCGCCTTGCATCCCATGATCCAACGTCTGCGACCACCCGCCCCCGACTGGAACGACGCGCTCGCCTCTCGCTAACAGCCCACATCCCAT
>JAOTWK010000369.1 GCA_029862935.1 Gemmatimonadota bacterium
GTATTCCGGCGGGTTGGATCTGAGCGGCCGGTTCGGCCGCGATCAGTACGAGTTCTCCGCCGCCGTCGCGGGATCGCGGGTCGAGGGGTCGGAGGAGGCGCTGCTCGAGACGCAGCGCAGCTCGGCCCGCTACTATCAGCGCCCCGACCAAGACCACGTCAGGCTGGACTCGACCCGGACGGCGCTCCTTGGCCTCGCGGGATACGCGCGACTGGCCAAGGTGACGGGATTCCTCACCTGGGATGCCCGCTACGGCACACGGAGCCCGGGATTCGAGGTCAACGACCTGGGATTCCTCCGGGCCGCGGACCAACACGAGCAGCGGTTCGAGGCGGAGCTCCGCTGGCTCGAGCCGGGCCCGGTCTTCCGCGAGTTTCGCTGGCGCGTCGAAGAGCAGGCCGACTTCACGTGGGGGGGTGAGCGGACCCGCACGTCCGTGGAGAGCCGCGTGTCGGCCTCGTTCCTCAATTACTGGAACCTCAATGCGACCGCGGAGCGCTCGTTTCCGAGCCTCAACACGCGCCTTCTCCGCGGCGGGCCAGCGTTTTCGGTCCCGGGGCAGTGGGAGTTTCGCGGTGGAGGGCGGACGGACTTCCGCCGCAGCGTCTGGGCGAGCGTCGGCATGAACTACGCGACCGAGAACGAATCGCGTGCCCGGCAGTGGGGAATGAACGCGAACGTTCGATGGCGCCCGCCAGGCAATTTCTCGATGAGCCTCCAGGGTCGGGCCAGCTGGGGCACGAACCATCGGCAATACCTGACGCAGGAGACGATCGGCGATTCGACGTTCTTCGTTCTGGGTGAGTTGGACCGGCGCGAGATCTCGATCTCGCTCCGCGCCGATCTGGCACTGACGCCGCGCCTATCGCTCGAGCTTTACGGTGAGCCGTTCGTATCCGCTGGCCGCTACGACGTGATCAAGCTCGCTAGCGACCCGCGGGCCCAGCGCTACGCCGATCGGTTCGACGTGCTTGGTCCGGATCGACTCACCCGACCCGGTGGTGAAGAGGACGTGACGGTCGACCTGGACCGGGACGGCACTGTGGACTTCACCATTTCCGAACCGAACTTTCGTGTCGTGTCCCTGCGAACGAATGCTGTCCTGCGCTGGGAGTTTCGTCCGGGGTCGACGCTCTTCGTGGTCTGGCAGCAGAACCGGCGGGAGCGGGACGAGTCGGGCGCGCTCGATCCCGGCTCGGCGCTCATCGATACGTTCCGCGCCTCGGGCAGTCACGTCTTTGCGGTCAAGGTCGCCTACTGGTTCGGACTGTGAGCGACCCAATGCTCGGACCCCTACATCGAAGGGCGACGCCGAAGGGCATTGATCCCGCTCCCAGGATTGGACAGGTCCCCCACCAGAGAGGTGAACACTCATGATACGACGATGTTTCCTGCTCGTCTGTGCGGTCACGACAACCATCGCCATTCCGGTCACTCCCGCCACGGCGCAGCGGCGTCCCTCGCCCGAGGCGCTGAAGCGCGAGGTCGTGCAGGAAGTGGCCTCGATGCAGAAGCTGTCACAGGAGATCGTGGACATGGTGTTCAGCCTCTCGGAGCTCGGCTTTCAGGAGGAGAGGACGGTCGAATACCTCACGGGCATTCTCCGCAGCGAGGGCTTTCGTGTCGAGACCGGGTGTGCCGGGATGCCGACCTGCTACGTGGCGAGCTGGGGGAACGGCACCCCGGTCATCGGGGTCATGGGTGACATCGACGGACTGCCCGAAACGTCGCAGAAGCCAGGCGTCGCGTATCACGACCCGCTGATCCCCGGTGGACCGGGACACGGAGAGGGACACAACAGTGCACCGGCCGTCGACCTGGTGGCGGCCATCGCGGTCAAGCGCGTGATGGAGCGCCACCGCATCCCAGGTGAGATTCGTGTGATTCCTGGAGTCGCCGAGGAACTCGTCGCGAGCCGCACCTACATGGTGATGGCCGGCATGTTCGACGACATGCATGCAATGCTCTCCACGCATGTGAGCAGTCGCACTTCGACTACCTATGGTGTCAGCGGCTCGGGTCTGGTCTCGACCATGTTCACCTTTCGCGGCAGAACCGCGCATGGAGCCGGATCGCCGTGGGCTGGCCGGTCGGCGCTGGACGCGGTGGAGTTGATGAACGTCGCGTGGAACTTCCGACGCGAACACCTGCGACTGCAGCAGCGATCGCACTATGTGATCGTCAATGGCGGCAACCAGCCCAACGTCGTGCCGGGCGAGGCGGCGGTGTGGTACTACTTCCGCGAGCTCGACTACCCCCACATCAAGGTGCTGCATGAGCTCGGGCAGACGATGGCCAAGGCCGCGAGCCTCATGACCGAAACCACGGTCGAGGAGCGCATTCTCGGATCCGCGTGGCCGCAGACGTACAACAAGCCGATGGCGGAACGCATGCAGCGGAACATGGACGCGGTCGGGATGCCGGCCTGGTCCGAGGCCGACATCGCCCTCGCCAAGGCCGTCCAGCGAGAGCTCGGTCGGGACACCGTGGGACTGCCGACCGCGGTCGATTCCCTCCGCGAGGCGGACCAGGGGATGGGCGGCGGGAGCGACGACATCGCCGAAGTGTCGTGGAAGGTGCCTACGGTACGCCTCCGTTATGCGGCGAACATCCCGGGCACCATCGGTCATCACTGGTCTTCCGCCATTGCCATGGCGACACCCATCGCACACAAAGGCGCCAATCACGCCAGTCGGATCGTGGCCATGACGGCCATCGACCTGCTTGTGGATCGACGGTTGCTGGACGAAGCAACCCGCTACCACCGCGAGGTGCAGACGAAAGACCGACAGTGGATATCACTCATACCGGCCGGGACACCGGCGCCGGCGCAGTTGAACGCGGACAAGATGGTCCAATACCGACCGCTCCTCGAGCCACTGCGGTACGACCCGAGTCGCTATGCGACCTATCTCGAGCAGCTTGGCATCACCTACCCGACGTTCAGAGAGGGAACGGATGGTGGGAGCCGATGATGCGGTGCTCGATCCGTGGGAGACGAGATATGCGAATCGCGTTGACAGGGGCACTGCTGGTTCTGGCCAATGTCGCCCCCACGCGTCAGGCGCAGGCGCAGGCCACGCCGTACGACGTCGTGATCACGGGCGGTCGAATCCTGGATGGTACCGGAAACCCGTGGCGCTATGCGGACGTGGGCGTTCGTGACGGGCGCATCGTGGCGGTGGGTCGTCTGCAGGGCGACACCGCGGCACGGGTGATCGACGCGTCGGGGAAGGTGGTGACCCCGGGGTTCGTCGACATCCATTCTCACGCGGACGATCCCAACTACGGACCTCGAGGGCTCCGCTCGTCCGATGTGCGGCGTCGCGCGGCACCGAACCTCGTGATGCAGGGCATCACGACCGTTGTGGTCAACCAGGATGGCCGATCGCCAGTTGCCATCGGAGGGCAGAAGGCGGAGCTCGAGCGATTGGGAATAGGGTTGAATGCGGCGTTGATGGTGGGGCATGGGAGCGTGCGTGGCGAGGTCATGGGTGACGACTTCCGCCGCGCCGCCACGGCTGCGGAGGTGTCACGCATGCGGGCGTTGGTGCGGCGCGGCATGGAAGACGGAGCCTGGGGACTGTCGGCCGGCCTCGAGTACGTCCCTGGCCGATGGAGCACGACGGACGAGGTAGTCGCACTGGTCGAGGAGATCGAGCCCCACGGCGGCGTGTATATCTCGCATGAGCGAAGTGAAGGGGCGGACCCCATGTGGTACTGGCCGAGCCAACATGTGGGTCGCCCGCCGTCACTGATCGATGCGGTCCGGGAAACCATCGAGATCGGTGAGCGGACGGGCGCGACGGTGGTGGCGTCGCACATCAAGGCAAAGGGCGCCAACTACTGGGGTGCCAGCGCTGTGGTGATTCGGCTCATCGAGGATGCGCGGTCGCGGGGTGTCTCCGTCTACGCAGACCAGTATCCCTACAACACCACGGGCAGCGACGGTCGTACGGTGCTGATTCCCAACTGGGTGTGGGGGTCGGAGCGCCCGAGCACGCGGAACTTCACCGGCGCGCTGCGACGCGTCCTCGCGAACGATTCGCTGGCCGCGATGCTCCGGACCGACATCGCCCACGAGATCCAGCGTCGCGGCGGGGCGGACAATGTCGTCGTGATGGAGTACCCCAACGCCGATGTGGTGGGTCGCT
>JAOTWK010000026.1 GCA_029862935.1 Gemmatimonadota bacterium
ATGCCGCTTCGGCCGCCGCGGCGACGGCGTTGTCTTCGAGCTCGGTGCCAATGATTGCCTGGGCTGCCTCCGGGATGGGCTTTGGATAGCTGGCCACTCCGCCGAGGACGATGCGCGCGTCGGCGACGAATGAATTGTCCCATTTGATCCACGTAGCGACACCAAGTACCGGAAAATCGAACGCGCGGCGGCGGCGGAGCTTCCAATAGGTCGCGTCCCAGCTATTGAGTGCGGGGAGCCGAACCTGTGTGAGGATCTCGGCCGGATCCTTGGCGAGATATTGAATGCCATCGTCGAGGTAGAACTCTGCGGCAGGAACATCCCGTTCTCCGTCCAACCCGGCCACTACGAAGGACGCGCCGATTGCGACCATGACGGGCGCTGTGTCGCTCGAATTGACAGCCCAACAGCGGGGGCTCGACGGTGCCACCCAGCAGATGGCACCGTCCTTCTTCATGCAGAAATCGATCGCCTTCCGCCACTCGTACGTCTGGTTGTAGTAGTTGCAGCGGGTGTCGAGACACAGGTTGCCGCCAAACGTGCCCATATTGCGGAGCAGGGGAGTGCTCACCAGTTCAGCAGCACGCGCGAGCGCTGGGAAGTTCTTTCGAATGCGAGCGTGGCTATGAAGTTGGGTGAGCGTGACCCCAGCGCCAACCGAGATCGCCGCACCGCGCGCACCTCCCGTGATGCGTCCCAGTGCCTTGATTCCCGAGAGCGCAATGAGCGTTTTCGGTTCCTGATGCCGTCGCTTCATGTTGGGGAAGAGATCGGTGCCACCCGCGACATACATCGCGTCAGGTCCCGCCTCCTGCTTCATGAGCAGCGCTTGCCGCAGCGACTTGGGCTGCAGGTAGTCGAAGGAAGGGAGCCGGAGCACTAGTGTTGTCTCTCTTCCGGCGAGGAGGACGACGTGTCTGCCGCCCTGCCACCCTGCCGCTCTGCCGCAGCCGCCTTCCCGTCTCCCCCTTCCCAGGGTGTCGGCACCCGAATAGGCTCCGGCCAGGGAATATCTGGGAACGATGTCGGGCCGTGACGTCCCTCGTTGCCCTTCGCTTTGGCCTGGATGGCCTTGAGAACTTTTTCGGGCGTCATGGGCACCTCATCCACGCGAACACCTACGGCATCGTGGATCGCATTCGCGATGGCGGGCGGGACCGGGAGCAATGGGCCCTGTCCCACTTCCTTGGCGCCATACGGTCCGTTGGGATCCGGATCCTCGATCAGGTAGGTCACCACGTCGCACATCTCGAGCGTGGTGGGACTCTTGTAGTCCAGCATCGACGGGATGCGGTGCACGAGGTTGCGGTTGGCCCGATAGACCATCTCTTCCATGAGCGCTTCGCCCAACCCCATGTAAATGCTGCCCTCGACCTGACCCATTACCGTCACGGGATTGATGCTCTGGCCCACGTCGTGTGCAATCCAGATACGCGGCACCACCACGATGCCGCTCGACGGATCCACTTCGACTTCCGCGACTGCCGCGCTGTAGGAGTACGCGGGTGACGGTCCCACACCGGCGCCACGGTACCGGCCCGGACTCCGCGGCGGCGTGTACGACCCGACCGTCCCAATCGTGCCCTCCGCCGCCTCCGACACCTGCACTGCTTCGGCGAACGACAGACCCGTGTCGGAATGCTCGACGTCGAACACGCGATTCTCCGCAAACGCCACGCGGTCAACCGGCACGTCCAGCTTTCTCGCTGCGTGACCGGCGAGAATCTCTCGAGCTCGCTCAGCGGCCTGAAGCGTGGCGTTGCCACTCATCAGCGTGACACGACTCGAGTAGCTGCCCAAATCGACCGGTGTCAGGTCGGTATCGGCCGTGACGACTTGAACGTCCGCGACTTCGACACCCAACACCTCAGCTACGATGTAGGCAAGGATGGAATCGGAGCCCTGACCGATATCGGTCGAGCCACAGAACACGGTCACACCACCACCGCGATCCAGTTTCAGTTGGACGCCGGAGTGCGGCATGTTGTTCCAATAGATCGGCAGACCGGCACCGCTGATGTAGCTGGAGCAAGCGAGACCTACGCCGCGTCCATAGGGGAGCTTGCGGAACTTGTCTCGCCATGCCGCTCCGTCGACCACTTTGCGGATGCACGCCCCGAGACCCATCGATCCGATTTTCAAGTAATTGGCGGTGAGGGAGTCGGGCGGCACGAGATGCTCCAAGCGCATCTCGGCTGGGTCTTTGCCGACGTCTTCGGCGAGCTTGTCGAGATGAACCTCGAGGCCAAACCGGGGCTGCGGTGTGCCGTGCCCCCGCTTGGGTCCGCACGGAGGTTTGTTGGTGAACGCGCGCGCGCCTTGGAACTTGTAGCGGTCCACCTGATACGTTACGGTCTGCAGCGCCCCGGTGTAGTACGCACTGGCCACGCCGTACGAGCCGTACGCACCACCGTCCAAGAGCGTCTTGAAGTGCATGCCCGTGATGCGACCGTCTTGTGTGACACCGCTCTTCACCCACATGAGTGTGGGGTGGCGGCCGCGGTGGCAGTAGAAGACCTCTTCACGCGTCAACGTGATCTTGACCGGCCGGCCCGTCATCATGCTGAGCTTGGCAACGGCGATCTCGTGATTGAACGGGTCGCTCTTGCCGCCGAAGCCACCACCGTTGGGGCATGCGATGATTCGGACGCGTGACGCGGGGAGCTGCAACACCTTGGCCACGGCCCGGTGCACGTAGTGCGGTGTCTGGGTTGAGCTCCACAGTGTGAGTTTGTCTGCGGCTGACCAGTCGGCAACCGCGGCATGCTGTTCTATGGCGAGATGTGTGTTCCCGCCGTAGAAAAAGTGATCCTCGCGGACGTGATCGGCTGCGGCGAATCCCGCTTCGACGTCACCAAACTCGAGGTCGATCAGCTTGTGAATGTTGCCGGTCGGTCCGTAATCGTGAATGCGGGGGTCCGGAGTCCGTACCGCCTGCTCCGGTGTCGCGATCGTCTCCAAGGGCTCGTACTCGATGTCGATGAGGTCGAGCGCTTCCGTGGCGATCTCTTCGCTGGTCGCCGCAACCGCAGCCACGGGGTCACCCACGAACCGCACGATATCGGGACACAGGGTGTGCTCGTCCTGGCTCACTGGGAGAATGCCGAAGGGAATCGGTAAGTCCTGCCCCGTGATGACCGCCTTCACCCCTTCGAGCGCCTGTGCCTTCGACGCATCGATGCGACGAATTCGTGCGTGCGGAACCGTGCTTCTCAAGAGCTTGGCGTAGAGCATCCGCGGCAGCTCGATGTCGTCCGCAAACGCCGTCTGGCCCGTCACCTTGGCCGCAGCATCGACCTTGCGTTGCGGGGTGCCGATGACCCGGAAGGGCTGGCCGGCGGCCGGTTTGGGGACTGCCACCAGCGGACTCGACTGTTCGAGCAGGTTACCGTCGGCCATAGATCGATTCGTCCGACGGCTCGGCCTGCTCGCCCCGCATCCTGGCAGCCGCGAGCTCGACGGCTTCGTAGATCTTGAGGTAGCCCGTACAGCGGCAGAGGTTGCCGGCCAGTGCCTCCTTGATGTCGTCTCTCGACGGCGACGGATTGCGCTCGAGCAGCCCTTTGGCGGTCATGAGAAATCCGGGCGTGCAGTAGCCACACTGGGCAGCGCCGAGGTCGGCAAAGGTCTCTTGGAGCGGATGCAATGCGGGACCGTCGGCCATTCCCTCGACGGTGTCGACTGCCGTGCCGTCGCACGCCAGTGCAAGTACCAGGCAGGACAGCACCGGCATCCCATCGAGCAATACCGCGCACGTGCCGCACTCTCCCAGCTCGCAGCCGTGTTTCGTGCCCGTGAGGCCAAGATCTTCTCGGAGTACTTCGAGCAGCGTCTTGTGTGGCGCGAAGAGAACCTCGGTAGGCTCTCCATTCACTACGAACTGGATCTGTTGCTTCGACGGGGGCTCAGGCCGGCGGCTGGCCAAAGAGAAACTCCTCCGTCTGCGTCGTCAGGAACTCGCGCGATCGGGGATCCCTGAGGTCGAGCGCGTAGTGATTGATGATGGCGGTCTGTTGCTGCAGCCATTCCTGCCAGCAGGTCTGACAGATCGAGTCGTAGATCCGGTCACCCAACTCGTTCCGAAACGGCGGTGCGGCCATACGCTGCCGGGTTTGGCTACAACGTGTGCAGGCGACATCAGTCATAGCGCGTAATGTAATCTTGCCGCTGAGGGGACGCGACATCACCTTTCGCGGCGGATGCTCGATCCGACTGCCGGCCCTGGACTCTGCGCGACTTGCGCCCACCACCGTCTGATCACGAGTGACCGCGGCTCCGAATTTTGGTACTGCCGCATGTCCGAGACGGATGACACATTCCCGAGGTACCCCATGCTGCCGGTTAGGCGGTGCCGCGGCTTTGCGTCATCACAGAACACAATCTCAACGGAGGGTGAGGGATGAAGCGAGCTGCTCTGCTTCTGAGCGTCGGCCTGATGACCGTCATGGTGGCCTGCAGGCCGGCCGATGGGCAAGACGACACCGATGGACTCGCTCGCGCCAAAAGCTTGATGCGAGAGGTCCCTTTGATCGACGGGCACAACGATCTCCCATGGGAACTTCGGATCAACTATGCATCGAGTTTCGACTCCCTCGATATCTCCGAGCCTCAACCGTCGGTGATGACGGATATCCCTCGCCTTCGAGAGGGACTGGTCGGCGCGCAGTTTTGGTCTACCTATGTGCCAAGTGAGTTCGCCGGTCTGGGCGCAGCGAGAGCCGGGATGGAGCAAGGAGACATCGTCCACCAGATGATCGAGCGGTACCCCGAGACGTTCGCGCTTGCACGCACCGCGGATGACATCGTGCGGATTCATCGGAATGGCAAGGTTGCGTCGCTGCTCGGGCTCGAGGGCGGGCACGCGATTGAGAACTCGCTCGGGTTGTTGCGGGCATTTCGCCGCGACGGCGTGGCGTACATGACGCTTACTCACAACAGCAATACCGACTGGGCCGACGCGGCGACCGACACGCCGAAGCACGGAGGTCTGACGCGGTTCGGTGAAGAGGTGGTGCGCGAGATGAATCGCTTGGGAATGCTGATCGATCTGTCGCATGCCCATGACTCGACCATGTGGGACGTCTTCCGCGTTACCGAGGCTCCGGTATTCTACTCGCACTCGTCGTCACGTCACTTCACCCCCCATCCTCGGAACGTGCCGGACGACATCGCAGCGGCCGTTGGAGAGAATGGTGGGGTCATTCTCGTCAACTACGTGCTTCCATTCATATACCGACCGGCCTTCGAGTACTACGAACGACGAGACAGCGTGCGTGCGCGGCTGCGCAGATCGAGCATCGGTGTCCAGGCAATCCGGGACTCCATGGCCCGCTGGCAGGAGGCCAACCCCATGCCGGTACCGGACGTCGGTACGGTGGCCGATCACATCGCGCGTTTGCGCGACGTCGCAGGCGTGGATCACGTGGGAATCGGGTCTGATCTGGATGGCATCAGCGTGCCGCCTCGGGGATTGGAAGATGTGTCGACGTTCCCCAATCTGATTGCGGAGCTCCTACGTCGCGGCTGGAGTGACGAAGATGCCAAGAAGGTGATTGGGCTCAACGTGCTGCGGGTGATGCGACAGACCGAAGCGGTCGCGACCCGGTTGCAGCGGGAGCGGCCGGCAAGCACCGCCCAGATCGAGATTCTAGATGGGTGGGATCGCAGTCTGCCCGGGAGGGAGCCGTGATGCGAGCCGTCAGCTATCAGCCTTCAGCTATCGGCCATCGGCCGTCAGCCGTCGGCCCTCGGCGTTTGGTGGGACTTGCGTGTCTTGTGATGCTCTCCTCCGGTTGCGTTGGGCGGAGCGCACAGCGGGTCCGCACCAATGACATAACCGGGGCAGGGGAGCTCGTACGCCAGAACATCGCGGCGATTCATCGCCGTGACGTCGAAGCGTACCTGGCGCAATACCTGGACTCCCCAGAGTTCGTCGTGGCGGGGGCGGATTCCTTGCGGCGCGGCTACGCCCTATTTGCGGAGGCGCGTCGGGCCAGCCAGGAGTGGCCTGATACGCTGATTGCCCGCGAGCCGACGCTCGTGTGGGTTGCGCCGGGAGTGGTGTGGGCCTCGTTCGAATACGCGGCGGTCATTGGCACCGATACCGCGCGCGGTTTGTCACAACGGGTCTTGGTCAAGACGGTGGAGGGGTGGAAGATCGCCGTGACGGGCTTGGCCGAGCGGTGTCTCGTGGGCAATTGAAGAGTGAAGACTGAAAAGTGAAGGCTTCCATGCGTGCTCTGCTTCTCGTCACGATCACTTTGGTCACTGCTTGCGGTGGGGAATCCTCAGAAGCAAGGCAATCCATTCGAGTGCCAGGGTCGCTCGAAGGGTTGCCATTTGCTTCGGCAGTTCGCGTCGATGACATGCTCTATCTGTCCGGCCAGATCGGGACACTGGCCGGCACGACGGAGCTGATCGAGGGAGGGGTGGGTGCGGAAACGCGGCAGACGCTCCAGAACATACGGACGGTCCTGGAATATGCGGGGAGCTCGCTGGGTGACGTGGTCAAGTGCACGGTGTTCCTAGTCGACATTGCCGACTATCAGGAGATGAACCTCGTGTACCGGGCGTTCTTCGGTGAAGATCCTCCCGCGCGGTCCACTGTAGCAGGTAGCGGCCTGGCCTTGGGCGCCAGGGTGGAGATCGAGTGCCTGGCGGTGATCGAATAGCGTCCCGGCTTCACCGTTTCATGGGCCGCCATATTAGAATTCGGCACTTGCCACAGCGCTGATCGGTGGACGGACCACAACCTCTATGAAGACCGCACGTCATCTCGAGCGCCTCGAGCCCCTGATTCTGCAGCCGCTCCACGGGCTCTCCAAGCAGGACTGGCTCCGCGCACCACGCGGTAAATGGAGCATCGTGCAGATTGTCCAGCATGTGGGTATCGGCATCGATCTCGTGGCGCACGCATTCCGTGAGTTGGCCGAATCCTCGCC
This sequence comes from Gemmatimonadota bacterium, assembly GCA_029862935.1. Next base: position 6,942 of record JAOTWK010000026.1, read on the forward strand.
GATGGATCGGCAGAACAAGCCGCACCAGACCGTGCTGCGCCACCTGACACTCGGCGCCGGTACCTACCCAGGGGCGCTCAAGGCCCTTCCACACGCCAAGCCTGATGCCCAGCCGGATGCGGAACTCGTCTCGGCGCAGTTTCGGATGGGAGTCGAGGAGTATCGCAAGCTGACAGGCTCATGGTCTCAGGACGCGCAGCAATCCCGATTTGTACCGCACCCTCTGTTAGGTGACCTCAACCTCCCCGAATGGATCCGGTTCCATTACCTGCACTCCCGACATCATGCGCGGGAGATTCGGGCGCGGTTGAAGTGGTTGGGGAAGTAGCCAACAGCCATCGGCTCTCGGCCGTCAGCTCTCAGCAACTCCTTGTCTGCACTTCAACGGGACCCCCGAGTCGGGACTCCGGAAATCTGAATGAACTCGGCGCAGCTGAAGGCTGATCGCTGAAAGCTGAAAACTCTCTACTCCATCACCGCCACCCCCCGCTCGGTGACCTCGGGGGTCATCGGCTCGGCCGGGTTGCCCGCCTTGCCGAATCCGACTGCCATGGCTTCGGCAACTGCGTCGACTTCCTCGACCGGGGTGATGGCGACCACGGCTGAACCGGAACCCGAGATCGTGACCCCGTACGCACCGGCTTCTTTGCCGGCTGCCACAGCTTCATCGTATCCCGATATCAGCTTCTTGCGCAGCGGCACGGCGATCTGATCATCCATTCCGTACGCGATGAGGTCGCCCTCCGCGTTCATCAGTCCGAGGACGAGTGCTGCGGCCCGGGAGGCCTGCCGAATAGTGACGTCACGCGGGAGATCGTGTGGCAGAATCTGTCGGGCGGCCTTTGTGTCGATCGGTACATTGGGGACGGCGAGCGCGACACCAAGGTTCCGATTGAATGCGAGGCGCGCTGGCCGCGGTGCCGCCAGCACAAATCCGCCGTACGTTGCCGCACCGGCGTTGTCGGGATGACCCTCGAGATCGACGGCGGATTCGTAGACGGCGTCGCGATCCAGCGATTGCTTGTGCAAGAGCTGCCGCAGCGCGAATCCCGCCACTGCCGCGGCCGCGGAGGATCCGAGCCCCTTGGCAATCGGGATCTCCGAGTGGATCTCCAAGTGATTCTTGCTCTCGAGTGCATCACCGACCACGCTCATCAAGATCTCCGCCCGACGGTCCATACCGTTGACCGTGCCGGAATACACTGGTTCTCCGACACCATCTACGACACGCACGTGCATCCACAGGTCGAGCGCGAGCCCGAGACAGTCGAATCCGGCGCCAAGGTTGGATGTCGAAGCGGGAACGCGAATGCCGATCATGATGTGGGGGCTCCGTGGTCCGGTGGTATGAGAAGATACGCGGAGGACGTAACGGGAGAAGGGGGGTGTCGGTTCTCAGCCGACAGCCTACAGCTATCAGCCAACAGCCGTCAGCTGCTGGCAGCTCCGCGTGGATATGGACCTCGTTGCGGGGCTTCGGTTACCGGTACGGCGTTGAGGCTGTGTAGAATCGTTCTGAGCGAAGAACATCATCATGCGAGACTTCCGAAAGCTCAGTGTTTGGCGTAAGGCGCATGCGGCTGCGCTGCTCGTGTATCACGAGACCTCGCGGTTTCCGGCGGTCGAGCGTTACGCCCTCACCGCACAGGTGCGACGGTCGGCCGTTTCGGTCGCTGCAAACATTGCGGAAGGTTGCGGTAGAGGTTCTGATCCTGATAGAGCGCGTTTCTTTCAAATGGCTGCCGGTTCGGCGTCAGAGCTGGAATATCAGCTGCTTCTCGCTCGCGATCTGGGACTTGTTACGGACGATGTGTTCCAACGTCTGTCGGGTGAGGCTGTCTCGATAAGGCGCATGCTCAGCGGTCTGCTGCGAGCGATGAAGAATGGTGGAGGGCGCAGAGCCAAACGGCCAAAACGCCGCCGGCGGCCAAGACCTTCCTGACCGCCGGACAACAGCTGAAGGCTGATGGCTGGAAGCTAATGGCCCTATTCGTACCGCAACGCCTCGATCGGGTCCAGTCTCGCTGCACGACGGGCTGGCCATAGGCCGAAGAAGACGCCGACTACTGCGCTGAACACCACCGCCAACAGTACGGCCTGCGGCGAGACAAGCGTGTTCCAATTGGCCAGCTCTGAGAGTAGGATGGCGCCCCCGGTACCTAACACGATGCCGATTGCCCCGCCCATGAGACAGAGGACGAGCGCCTCGACCAGAAACTGCAGCATGATGTCCTTGCGCTTGGCTCCGAGTGCCTTCCGCACGCCAATCTCCCGCGTCCGTTCGGTCACGGAGACCAGCATGATGTTCATGATGCCGATACCGCCCACCAAGAGGCTCACGGCGGCGATGCCACCGAGCAGGAACGTGAAGGTCTTGGTCGTCTCTTCGAACGTTGTCAGGAACTGCGTGAAGTCGCGGATCTGAAAGTCGTTGTCTTTGCCCGGCGCGATTCCGTGTTCCCGCCGCAGCACGTTCTCGATTTGGATCATGGCAATGGTCATCGAGTCGGGGTCCGCGACCTGTACGGTGATGGAACTGACCTTGTCAGTTCCGAAAATGCGGTATTGCGCGGTTTGCCACGGGATAAGGATCTGCTCGTCCGGATTGAACCACCCGCTGGACGATCCTTTCTTAGCGAGGATGCCAACGATCTCGAACGGGATACCGCGGATCCAGATCTGTTGTCCGATCATCGCGGCACCGTTGGCGCCGAGCGATTCAGGAACCTCGTTGCCGAGCACGGCATATCGCTTGCGGCTCAGCCCGTCGCCGGCGGTGAACATTCTGCCGAATTCGACGGTGTAGTTGTTGACCGGGACGTACTCTGGCCCGGTCCCATTCACATTGACGTTGATGTTCTGGTTGCCGTACTCGACTTGCTGGCTCCGCCGAATCTCGGGAACGACGGCTTTCAACGCCTTCGCGTCACGCGCCAGAGCTTCCGCATCGAGACTTGTGAGAGCCGTGCGATCTGCACTGGCAACGCCGCGATGCATGGACTGGCCCGCATAGACTGTGAGCAGGTTCGTCCCGAGCGCGGAGATCTGATCCTGCACGGCCTTCTGGGCACCTGACCCCAACGCGACCATGGTGATGACTGCTCCGACCCCGATCACGATACCGAGGGCGGTCAAGACGGAACGCAGCTTGTTCGCTCGAATGGCGCCGAGGGCCACCTGAATGATCTCACCGAAGAGCATGGAGACTCCGTTTCTCAGTTCGTATCGCGCACATTATCTACGTGTCACGCCGGGGAGGCCGCCCGCGCGGCTCTGCACCCGTTCCTGGAACGCCTGCTGACTTGCGATGAGGCTGGCGCTCGGCATGATCAACACGGTATCCGCTTCAGTGAGTCCAGTGACGATTTCGGAGTAGTCGAGGTCCGTCAGTCCAGTGCGAACCGGGATGGGTGTCGGCTCGCCTTCGCGCAAGGCAAATACGATGTAGTTGCCGCCGAACAGGGCAGCACTCTCGTCCTGGGCTCGACGGTCACGTCCCTGACCACCGGCGCTGCGCAGCTTCTGGAGCAGCGCACGATCCTCGGCTGCCAGCGCGCCAGGGCCACCACCCTCTCGCATCTTGGTGAAGACGGCCTGTACCTGCTTCGCCGTGTAGCCGTCAGGCACGGGGACTTCGCGACCCATCATGTTCACGGTCTCGCCCTGAGACGCCGGGCCGTTACCGGTCGCTTGCGACGTATCGGATGCTCCCTCACTTGGCCGAGATGCCATCTGGCGAGCCTCGGCGATTTGCTCCTGCACCCGCTGCGGGTCCAGCCCTAACACGCTTGCGGCGGAGCTGACGTCCCGCTCGGTGCGAAGTGCCGAGTTCGGGACGGACAGCACGCCGTCTCGGTTACCGACGTGGACTTCCACCTCGGCGTTCATACCTGGCTTCAAGAGCTGGTCGGCGTTGGCGATCCGCACGAGAACCGGAAACATCGTGACGTTCTGCTGCACGGTCGCCTGTGGCTCGATCTTGAGCACGCGGCCCTGGAACGGGCGATTGGGAAACGCCTCCACGGTGATCGTCACGTCCATCCCTGACTGTACTTTGCCGATGTCGGTCTCGTCGACGAGTGCCCGGACCTGTACGGTATCGAGGTTGGCCATCTGAAACAGGACGGCTCCTCCACCTACATTCGACGTGGCCGACTGGATCACGGTGCCAACCTCGACGTTCTTCTGGATGATCACGCCGTTGCTGGGAGCGCGGACGTCGGTGTCTTCGAAGGAGATCTGCGCGTCCTCGAGAGATCGTTGGGCCCGGATGAGCTGGGCACGAGCGTTGGCGTCCGTCAGATTGGCCTGCTCGTATTCAGTTTCCGTAATGGACTGCGTCTTGAACAACTCCTCGGCCCGTCGGAATTGGGCTCCCGCGTTCGTGAGGGATGCCCGCGCCACATCGAGATCCGCTTGTGCTTGCCGGAGCGCGTTGCGAGGAATGCGAGGATCGACCTTCACCAGCAACTGCCCAGGCTCGACAATGTCGCCGACGTCGACCCGCACCTCGAGGAGTTCGCCTGACGCCTTGGACTTGATGTCCACCGTGAGAATCGGTTCGATGGTCCCGGCGGCACTCGCCGATACCACGATGTCCCGCGTAGAAACGGGAATCAGCTGATACACAGGGGCGAGCTCTTCTTCCGCGCAGGCTGCAAGCAATGCGAGGGACGTAACCGCCGCAGCAATCGAAATCGTGGTTCTGCGCTTCATGATGTCTTCTCTGTGATGACGTCTTGCTCGACGAGTCCGTCAAGCAGGTGGATTTGCCGAGTGGCGTGAGCGGCAATGTGCGGCTCATGCGTGATCAGCAGAATAGTCTGTCCTTGATCGTGCAGGTCCTCGAACACGTCCATGATATCGGCGCCCGTCTTGCTGTCGAGGTTTCCGGTGGGTTCATCTGCCAAGATGATGCTCGGGTTGTTGACCAGCGCTCGCGCAATAGCGACCCGCTGGCGCTGACCGCCGGAAAGTTCGTTGGGTTTGTGGTGCATCCTGTCACCCAGCCCCACGCGCTCCATTGCGTTCTCAGCCTGCGCGCGACGCTGCTTCGCAGGCATGCCCGCGTAGATGAGCGGCAGCTCCACGTTGTGGAGTGACGTGGCCCGCGGCAGCAGGTTGAATGTCTGGAAGACGAAACCGATTTCCTTGTTGCGGATCTGGGCCAGCTCGTCGTCGTCCAATTCGCTGACCTTCTGGCTGTTGAGCCAATACTCGCCCTCGGTCGGTGTGTCGAGGCAGCCGATCAGATTCATCAATGTCGACTTGCCCGATCCGGACGGTCCCATGATTGCCGTGAACTCGTTCCGCCGCACCTGTAAGTAGATCCCCTGAAGGGCGCGCACGACTTCCGTGCCGACCACATAGTCGCGCTTGAGCTTGTGTGTCAGGATGATGATGTCCGGCTGCGGGATGTCCCCGGTCCGAAAGTCCATGTGTTTGATCGCGCTCGTCATATTTCTCTCCCTACCAGGGACTCGATTTGTGCCTTGGCCACCAAGTAATCCAGTCGGCTCTGCACGATGTCGACCTCCGACTGCTCGAGGCTGATCTGCGATGCGAGCAGCTCGATGATCGTGGCCATGCCCAGGCGATATCGCTCCTGCTGCACGCGGAGTTCCTCCTCTGCTGCGGCCTGGCTGGCCCGGGCGATGTCCATGCTCTGCTGTGCCGCGGCGAGCGCGGCAAGATACTGCGTCAACTCCGCATTGATCTGCCGCTTCACGTCCTCGGCTTCGGCATACGCCGCGTCGCGGTTCACTGCCGCGCGCGTCACGCCGCCCTCCCTGGTGAACCCATTGAAGATCGGGAGGCTCATGCTTAACCGTGCCGACCAGCTCGGGTCGAGCTGGCTGAGCGCCTGACCGGACCAGGACCGAGAGTAGGAGGCGCTGATCGAAGGGAAATACCCGGCGCGCGCGACCGAGACCGACGCGGCGGCCGCATCGGCGGCGGCGTCAGCCTGAATCACGCCGGGCGACATCGACACCGCGTCGAGCCTGAGCGCGGCCGTGTCGAGCTGCGCGGGAGCGAACATCATCGAGTCAGCTGCGGGACGTATCGGACCATCGACGCCGATCAGGCGCGCAAGGTTTGCCTCCGCCGTCGCCCGCTGCGTCTCGGTATTCAGCAGCAGCAGCCGCGCGTTGCCAAGCTCCACGCGCCCGCGCAGCGTGTCGGAGCGGATCGCAGAGCCGGCTGCCAGCTTGTCTTTGGAGATCCGCAGTTGCTCCTCGGCACGCTGAATACTCCGTTCCGCCACTCGCACGAGCTCATTCGCCGCCACCGCATTGAAGAACGTCTGTTTGGTCTGCAGGATGACGGAAAACTCCTGGCTCACCAGCGACGCTTCGGCACTGCGCATATCCGCACCGGCCGCTTTGCTCTGCGCGAAGCGGCGGAATCCCGAAAACAGATCCAATGAGGCGCTGAGCCCAGCTGAGTACGAGCTGGTTGTCGGTGTGTACAGCTGGCCGGTCTGCGGGTCGAGTATCTCCTGTCCTGGTCGGGTGCTGTAGGACGAGCTGCTGCTAATATTGGGCAGCCAATTGCCGATCGCCTCTCGCTTTCCCCAAGCCGCGGTTGTGACTTGCCCGCGTGCCCTGACTACGATCGGGTTGACGCGGAGCGCCATCGAGACCGCCTCTTCCAAGGTGACCGTCGGCGTCTGCGCCGACAGCGGCGCGGCTGCCATAAATGCACCGACCAGAGCCACCAATCCCTGTCTACTTCCTCTCATGCTCACCTCTGCGATCCCGATGCCGTCGCGCGCTGTCTGCGCGGGCTATCAGGTCCTCAAACGTTGCCTGCTGGCTGCTATCGAGCACGGCCATGATGTCTCGATTGATTTGCCGGCGCAGACTGTCGAAGCGCGGCGAGATCTCACCCCACATCTGCCGCATGGAGTCCTGCCGCCGGTTCATGATGACCTCGACCGACTCGCGCTGCACAGCGGTGAGGTCGAGGTCCTGTTGCAGCCGCGCGGCAAAGCTCACACGCTCTCGCGGCGGGCGCGATGGTCGATCGGGGTTGTCACCCCACGCCGCGACCGTGCCGCCCCCAACCGCGATGCCCAAAATGAACGTCGCCATCAAGAGGCTCGCTGCCAGCAGGGTAGATCGATTGAACATTGTCAGTTCTCAGTTGTCGGTTATCAGTTCTCAGTCTTCGGCCTTCAGCTGTCAGCCGTCAGCTGTCAGCTACTCCGTATCCCGTGCGCCGTGCGCCTTATCCGTTCCCCCTACCGCCCCATCGCCACCGCCAGCACTACGTCCACATCGGGCGCTTCCTGTCCGGCCATCAGCGCGGGTACGGCCAGCTGTCCGCTGTCGACGAGCGGGTCACCGATAGTCGGTGATGCCGCCGTGACGGCAGCGCCGCTGCGGCCGATCCAGAGACCCGCCGAGAAGGCGGCGACGGCGATCAGGAGCATGGCTGCCACGAGGCCGGGACGTGCCCATGCCGTCAAGATGTTGAGCATGGGTGACGGGACCGCGCCGCCATACACCGATTCCGCAGCGGCGACCACGCGTGCCACGAAACGCGCCTCGTCTGGCGGGGTGAGCACGTCTCGCATCGCCTGCCCCAGTTCGGGATCCCGTCGATGATCGAACGGTGACGGGTTCGACATCAGCCTTCCTCCTTCCAATCGTTCCACGCCTCGAGCTTCTCGCGCAGCGCCCGCCGCGCGTGGAATACGTCGGATCGGGCAGTCCCCTCCGGAACGTTCAGAATTTCCCCAACTTCCCGGTGCGTATATCCCTCTGCGTCGAACAACACCACCGCCATCCGTTGCCGCTCTGGCAGCTCCGCCAGCGCCGCTTGTAAGGCGATACGGAACCGTTGCCGATCGGTTTCGACGTCCGGTCCCGGTGTCGCGGCAGCTTGCCGTCCAGAGATCTGCTCTGTCTTCCGGACCCGCCGTCGTCGTCGTCGATCTCCTGCGGCATTCGCCACGATCCTCATCAGCCACGGGCCGAACGGGCGTTCAGGGTCAAACCGGCCCAGGTGCTTGAGCGCCGCCAGAAATCCGTCCTGTGCGGCATCATCCCCGTCGTCGGGGTCGCCCAGAATCGCGGTGGCAAGGCGCCGGGCCTGCGCCGCGTAACGGGCGACCAGCTCACCGAACGCCTCGCGATCACCCGCCTGGGCGAGCGCCGCCAGTTCGGCGTCCTGCATATGGGATATACGCACAGGGGTCAGTCGGCGTTGAGCTCAGGATTCAGGCCAGGGCACACCAAACAAACTGCTCGGGTAATCTGAAAGCCAGGGGGGGCTCGGCCGGCGCGTCCCGGGGGCCTGCTGTCTGACGTAGCGGTTTGGCCCGGGACTTGGTATCATCGCTGCTTATGCTCGAGGAACTACGGGAACGGTTGCATGCCGAGGTAGAGGTGCTCAACCACGAACTCCGCGTCATCCTGCCAGCGACCCTCAAGAAGGCGCTGGAGCACGGTGACTTGCGCGAGAACGCCGATTACCATGCGGCGATCGAGCGTCAGGGCATGATTCAGGCGCGGCTGGAGCACCTGAGGTCGCGACTGCACAAGCTCTCCGGAATCGACATTGCCAAGGTGCCGGCCGACCGGGTCGGTCTTGGCTCTCGGGTGACTGTCGTGGACGTGGATACCAAGGAAGAGGTGGTGTACGAGGTGGTGATCCCGGACGCCGTGGACCTGGAAGATGGTCACATCTCGGTATCCTCGCCGTTGGGCCGTGCATTGCTGGACAAGAAGGTGAAGAACGTCGTGACCGTGCAGCTCCCGGTCGGTACGCGCCGTTTGCGCATCAAGCGGCTGGAGACCGTGCACGATCTAGCGGAATAGGACCCTGGGCGAGCGCCGAGGTGTGTTCGCTACCCCGTCCCGAGCCCGAGCCGCTCCTCCTCGGGGCGAAGGGCTTCGATCACGAACTGGACGTGCCCCTCCAGTGCTACCCCGAGTTCCTCTGCTCCCTGACGAACCTCGTCTCGGTTGACGCCGCGGGCGAACGCCTTGTCTTTGAGCTTCTTCTTGACGCTCTTGACCGACAGGTCTTTGAGGCTCTTGGAGGGACGCACCAGCGCACACGCCACGAGAAAGCCGCAGAGCTCATCCACCGCAAACAGGGTCTTGGCCAGGAGCGTCTCACGGGCCACGCCGGTATATGACGCGTGTCCCAGAATTGCCTGCAGCAGGTGCTCAGATACGCCCCGTTCACGCAGGACCCCGACCCCAAACGACGGATGCTCCTCGGTCGGCGAATGCGCATCGTTGGGATACTTCTCGTAGTCGAAGTCGTGCAATAGGCCCACGAGGCCCCATTCGTCTTCGTCTTCGTTGAAGTGCTTGGCGTAGGCGCGCACGGCTATTTCCACGGCATACATGTGTTTGCGCAGCGCGTCGGACTCGGTGTACTCGTGCATCAGGGCAAGTGCTTCGTCGGGTGTCATTGCTCAACTCCATAACCAGTTCAGTGCTGGATCCAGCGTTCGCGCCACCGCTCGAGGACCAAAAGCGCCCACAGGGCGCGGGTATGGTCGGCGCGGCGGCTTCGGTGCTCGAACAGAAGTTGGCGCACGGGCTCGGCGTTCAACACCCCCACCTCGCGAACACGTTCTGGTGCGAGCAACCGATCCGACTCAGCGCGGAGTCCCTCGTTCAGCCATCGCCCCACAGGCACGCTCAACCCGCCCTTGCGCCGATGCACGATCCCTCGCGGGAGTCGGTGGGCCGCGACGCGCTTGAGCAGCCACTTGGTCGTCGTGCCGCGAATCTTGAGATCCGTGTTCATGCCCAAGGCGAACCGGACCACATCACGATCGAGGAACGGTGAGCGCGCCTCGAGCGAGTTGAGCATCGTTGCGCGATCGACCTTCGCCAAGAGGTTGTCCGGCAGATAGGTCAGGTAATCGAACAGCATGACGCGCCGCAGGGGATCGCCATCGGTGGTCCGTTGCTGTGCCGCGGCCTCCTCGTGTTCGGGAGGAACGAGATGGTCGGGCAGGCCCGTTCCAAACCACGCCACATGTCGGGTCAGGAGATCCCGGTCCGCATGTGCCACAAATCTCTTGAGGAGAAAGCCGAGCGGCACCTTGCTCTCGGACGGCGGGAGGAGGTCCGCTGCCACCTGAAGGGCCGTACGCAAAGCCGCCGGAAGACGTGCAAAGCCCGGTGCATGGCGGTGTCCGAGGTATGTGGGGTACCCGCCGAACAGTTCGTCGGCACCCTCACCGCTCAACACGACGCCGACGTGCTGCCGGGCAACGCGAGCGAGGAGATACGTCGGGAGGATTGCCGGGTCGGCTACGGGCTCGGCCAGGCGCTCCGACACGACGTCGAACGCCCCCTGCATGCCTTCTTCGCCGAGCGCGATCTCGACGTGTTCACTGTCTACGTACTGCGCGAGCCGCGCCGCGTGGGCGCGCTCGTCGTACGAGGCGTCTTCAAAGCCAACCGTGAACGTGTGGAGATCCCGTGCACCCACGGCGTCTCTCGCAAGCACAGCGAGCAACGCAGAGTCGACGCCTCCGCTCGTGAAGACGCCGACTGGCACGTCGGCCCGCACCTGTTTGTTGACAGCCTGGACGAGGAGGGTCTCGAGGGTACTCTCGGCAGCGTCCGCGGCCAGGTCGGTCAAGGGCACATCTTCCGGTACCCAATATCGTGTGATGGTCCGTCCAGTGGCATCGATGACGATGGCGGTACCCGACTCGATTTTGTGAACGCGCTCGAACA
>JAOTWK010000370.1 GCA_029862935.1 Gemmatimonadota bacterium
AAGGGACGCGGGACGGATGACCCGCCGGACCCGCAGCCGGCGGTCCAGGGTGAGCTGCACCCACTGACTGTCTCGCGCCGTTACGCCGAACTCCTGCCATGCGGCTGCGGCGTCACGCCGACGAACACGCACGGAATCCAGAGCGAGATGAACGGAGAATTCTTCGTCCGTCGCCGACAGCCCGTATTGACTCACTCCGCCCAGGCGGGCGATCTCACTGGTCGCCGTCGTTCCCCGGACGCGGTCCTCCAGCGTCACGCGGGTAAAGATCTGGAACAGGCGGCGGACGAGTGTCCCCTCGTCCGCTCGGGCCCGCAGGTCAAGCGTCTGCTGCGCAGCGATCCCCGCTGGCAATGCGAGCAACACACCCACAAGCAACACCCATCGTCGCCACATCACTGCACCCGGAACCTCCCCGCGATTTCCGCGGTCATCGTGAGTACCTCTCGCTCGTCCTCGGGCGTCCCCACGTAGACTCGGACCCGCACGCGGCGCTGCACGGCCCCCGAAACGAACGTGTGCCACGCCGTAGACCAGATGAGCCGCGCCCCGAACCCACCGTCGATCCTGGCATGGCCCTGGGCCGTCTCGACGGGGGCGGTGAGGGTCGTGGGGAGAAAGCTGCCCGACACCCGGAGATACGCAAGCGTATCCACCGCTCGATCGACGATGCTGTCCACCGTGAACGTAGAGCGGGCAATCATCGCACCTGCCTGCGCCAACCACCCGGCGGCCGCGGGTTCCGCATCGATCCCCACCAGCGTCACCAACGGGTCGATCACGTCCCCAACCCAGCTCTCGCCGACGACGACGGGCCCCTCCGGGAGCGGGAATTCGAAGCCGGAGGCGAACGCACGAAGCCGCCCGAGCACCTGCCCCCCCGCGATCGCGCCACCGCTCACGGACTCCGGACGGAGGCGGTCGTCCACAACGAGGCGCACCGTGGTTCTGCCCTCCGAGGCACGAATCGTCTCCCAGGCCCCGCTGCCCGAGCGCACCTGTACCAACGTCGAGTCGATGGTCACGTCGACCACGGTCCGCCCATTCTCCCGTCCGACAGCTCGCTGCGTGACACTCGTGACTTCGGTCGCCTCAACGACACGAACCGTCATTCCTCGAGGGGGCGTCGTTACCGTGCGCGTGGCGCTGTGACGCCACAGCGCCTGCACCATGGCACCGGTCGGCGGATCGTACCGTAACTGGATGGCCTGCTGGCCCTGCACGTCGCGCGCACCGAACAGCAGCACCGCAGCCGCAACCCCCACCGCCATGACGCTACGGCGCATACGGATCCTCCACCGACCGGAGCGGCACCCCCTCACGGCGGGCCGCGACCCGCTCGCGAGCTACCGCCGGCCCGAGGGCCGCCCGGAAAAACTCGAAGGGGTCGTCTGGTCTCGCCCGCTTGGTGGCCAGTAGGGTACGGCGCACGTCGTCGTCCCGGCGACCCGCGATCAGGTCACGGACCCGGCCCGCCGGAATCCGCCGATCCATCGCCGTCAGCTGCCGCACGACGGCTTCCTCGAACGACACATCTGACGAGGGAGGGAATCGCTTGCTGCCGGTGGGACCGCTCATCACCGCCGGGCGCGGGAAACGCACGAATACGGGCTGTGTGAAGTGCGGATGCCGCACCATCAGCTCGCCTTTCGGTAGCGTCGCCAGCTTGATCTTCGTGGCCGGCGACAAGACCTGATACCCGGGTGTGGCCAACTCGTCCATGTCCATCCGCCCGAAGAGCACGGTGCCCGCATTGCCGACGACTCTCCGGTGGACCTGCGATCGGAACTGCTGGGCGGCAAACAACACGAGTCCCAGATAGCGCCCTCGCTCGGAGATGTCGAGCAGCATTTTCCGTACGTACGTGTCCTGACCATCTCCCGGAGCGTACTTGTTGAGCTCGTCGACGAACACGATGACGTGGTCCACGCCAAGCGCCCGGCGCTCGAGATGCTCGCGGAGCGTGGAGACCACACGCGTGAACACCAGGTCCTGCGCCACTTGGTCCATACCGGCGACGTCGAGGACATACACCGTCCGATCCTCGAACTGCCCGAACGGCAAGTCGCTCACCGAGCCATCGTCGGTCACGAGCCCCTTGCACCGGGTGGAGATGTTGAGGAGCCGATTGCGGACCTTGCGAATGGTGGCGATGTGATGGGTCCGCCAGATATCGGACCGTCCCGCTTGCTCCAGACCGTCGAAGATGGCGCGAAACAGTCGGTCCAGATCGGCGAAGCTCTGGACGCGGTGTGTCGCGCCCCACTCGTCGCGGAATTCCTTTTCGACCACCCGGTCGACGAGAAAGTCCAGAAACCCGTCGGCCTTGGCGTCGATGTCGTCGCGGTTGAGAAGCACCTCGTGAAACCCCAGGACTTCCCGGAGTCCCCACACCAGCGGCTGTACGTCCGCCACGAGGTCCGGATGCGAGCGCAGGGTGTTGAGGTTGACCCCATCGGCCCTGAACGGCGCCAAATACCGCACCCGGTCGAAGGGACGTGGATCGATGCCCAAGATCGCATACAGTTCGCGATCAGCATCGGTCAGCTCTCCCGGCTGATCGAGGAAGCAGAGATCGGGGCCCTTGACGTTGAAGCACACGGCCGCCACCGATCCCTTGTGTGCCGGGAGTCGCTGGAAGATGCTCGCCAGCATGAACTCGACCGCGCTCGTCTTCGTGGCGAGCCCCGAGACGCCCGAGATGTTGAGGTGCGCCGACTCGGGCCCGAGCAGGAAATCGACATCCACCGACACCGGCGCCGACAGGCCACCGGCCCGGTACACGCCGATCGGGATGCCCGTGGGCCGTTCGCCCCTCACGTAGGCGTCCATTCGGAGTGCGACCTCCACGTCCTCCTTGGTTGCCAGTCGGACGTCTGCCAATGGAACCGGCTGGACCGGCTCCTCCGGATCCTGGCGGAGCACGGCGGCCGTCCACAGACGAACCTCCGTCCGACGTGTTGGGGCGCGGTCTCCGGCCGGATCGCCTTGGGCTACCACGACCTCGTGCAGCGGCGAGGCCAAGTCGGAATAGCCCTTCCCATCGACGACGACGGCATAGACGGAGCGGCCTGCTCCATCATCCACGCGTACGATGGCCCCGATGCCAATCGGGGTATCGATGGCGCTCCAGAAGAAGAACTGGTGGGTGCCAGCCGGGAGCGTCTCCGTCGCCACGACCCGACCGATTGGCGCGTTGTCACCCGTCTGACTCACCACCAGCCTCCTGCCAGAGCGCGCAAATACGTCTCCACCTGTTGAATTGGATACACGAGTCTATCCCATCGGCTGTCAGGCGCCGACAGCGGGGCCCGCTCGGACAGCAACCACCGGCTCACGCTCGTCGCCTCATCCACGCCGCGTGGACTCGGCGGTCGCTCGATGCGGACGAGGCCATGAAGCAGCTCGTGGTCCTCCCACGGCCAGAGTCGAAGATACCACGTGTAGACCGTGACCCGCTGCCCGGTGGTTCGCGCAAACACGCTCGTCCGGTGGCCCGCCGGCAGCGTGAGGGCCACCTCGAGATCCGGACCGTCGAGGAACTGGGTCTCGTGACTCTTGACCAGGCCGAGGACCCGTGTCGCGCCATCGCCGCTCAGATCGTCGATGCCCGCGAGAGATCCGTCGACCACCAACCAGGTCTCCGGATCGGCAACGACGGTACGCCGTGTCACGTCGAGCTCGATGCGCTCTCGCTGATGCTCGACCACCTTGGCGGCGAGCTGCACGTCGAGAATGGGATGCGATCGTTCGGCACCCATGCAGTCGAGCAGCGGAAGACCGGATCGCTCGAGGGCGCGCTGTTGGTCTGCCGTGAGCCGACGCAGGGGCGCCACGATGAATTCCTGAGTGCCGGAATCGATGACCCGCAGTTCTCCCCGCTCCCGGCGCAGCGCCGCCGCCGCGACATAGCCCCGAACGATCGGCACCAGCCCGATTCGCCCTTCGACCGCGTAGCGCTGAATGCCGTCGATGAAGACCATGGGTTCCGGTGCCGGCATCGCGCCGCCGACATCGATCGCCATCACCGGTCGGCCCTCGACATAGTCGGCGCTGCCGAACGGCGCGCCCAGCGGTGGCGGGGCGTGCGTGAGCATTGCTCCTGCACCGACCGTCCCACCGGCCTGCT
>JAOTWK010000371.1 GCA_029862935.1 Gemmatimonadota bacterium
AACGAGGGCGAATGATAGGATTCCGCGGAGAGTGAGGCAAGCGAGCCCGCGCCCCGGCGACGTCGAGGATCCATCCGAGATTGGCTCCACGCGCTTTGACACACCCGCGGCGGCCAGGCACTTTTGCCCTTCGTTCGAGAGGGACCCCGGCACGCGGAGAGAGCGATGTCGTCGACGCAGTCCGGCGCCCTGGCGCCCTACCACGTAATGCTGAAACCACGGGGCGCGATCTGTGACCTCGACTGCACCTACTGCTATTACCTCGCAAAGGAAGAGTTGTATCCGGGATCGGAATTCCGCATGTCGGAGGACGTTCTCGACGCCTTCACGCGCCAGTACCTCATGAGCCAGGAGTCCCCGGAGATCGTGTTCGGATGGCAGGGAGGTGAGCCGATCCTCATGGGATTCGACTTCTTCCGGGGAGCTGTCGCCGCCCAGGAGCGCCATCGCACGCCCCGCACGACGATCCTGAATGCGCTCCAGACCAACGGCGTGAGCCTGACGGACGAGTGGTGCGCGTTCTTCGCGGAGAACAACTTCTTGGTCGGGATCAGCCTCGACGGGCCGGCTCCGCTCCACGACGCCTACCGTGTCGACAAAGGGGGAAAGCCCACCTTCGACCGCGTGATGCGGGGGGTCGAACTGCTGCAGCGTCACGGTGTGGAGTTCAACGTCCTGACCACGGTCCACGCGGCCAACGCGAACCACCCCCTCGAGGTCTACCGCTTCCTCCGCGACACGGTGGGCACCGCGTTCATCCAGTTCATCCCGGTGGTCGAGCGAATCGGCGACGGTAGGGCTTCGGAGCACTCGGTCCCGGGCGCCGCTTACGGTGCGTTCCTGTCCACGGTGTTCGACGAGTGGGTACGCAGCGACGTGGGCCGCCTCTTCGTCCAGATCTTCGACGTGGCACTCGCCGCGTGGGTGGGTCAGCGACCCGGCCTGTGCGTCTTCGAAGAGACGTGTGGGAACGCGCTGGCGCTGGAGCACAACGGCGACCTCTACTCGTGCGATCACTTCGTCGAGCCGGCCTACCGCTTGGGTAACATCCGGGACGTGGAGTTGCCGGTGCTCGTGGGTGGGGAGGCGCAGCGAGCCTTCGGGCAGGCCAAGAAGAGCGAGCTGCCGGATTACTGCCGGGCGTGCGAGGTCCGCTTCGTGTGCAACGGCGGCTGTCCCAAAAACCGTTTCATCCGCTCGCCGGACGGGGAGCCTGGCCTCAACTGGCTCTGTGAGGGATACCGCCGCTTCTTCAACCACATTGGCCCCGCCATGCGGCACATGGCGGGGGCACTGCGCCGCAGACAGCCACCCGCAGGAATCATGCGGGTGCTCGCAGAGGGAACAGACCCTCTCCTCGCCAGCGCATACGGGGGACAGGAGGTGACGCCGGCATGACACCCTCCAGGCGCGATTTCCTTCGGCAGGTCGCCGCGGCAGGCGCGGCCCTCGGTGCGAACCCATCGCTCACCGGGTGCTTTGCCGTCCGCCGCCCGCCCAACATCGTGCTGATCTTCACGGATGATCAGGGCTACGGCGACGTGGGCGTGTATGGCGCGCGGAGCTTCGCCACCCCCCACCTCGACCGCCTCGCGGCTGAGGGTATGCGATTCACGGACTTCTATGCCTCCCAAGCGGTGTGCTCGGCCTCGAGAGCCTCGCTGCTCACGGGGTGTTACGCGGAGCGGGTCTCGATTCGAGGCGCCCTCGGGCCGCATGCGCCGGTGGGCCTCCATCCCGATGAGACGACGATCGCCGAGTCTTTGAAGCCACTCGGGTACGCAACGGGGGCGTTCGGGAAGTGGCACCTGGGGGACGCGGCGGAGTTTCTGCCGCTGGCCCACGGATTCGACGAGTACCTGGGACTTCCCTACTCGAACGACATGTGGCCGGTGGATTATGACGGGAACCCGGTCGAGGGCGGAAACAAGGCCGCCTATCCTCCCCTTCCCCTGATCGACGGGGACCGGATCCTCGAGTCCATCGACGATTTGAGCGAGCAGGACCAGTTGACCACGCGCTACACGGAGCGGGCCGTAGACTTCATCGACCGGAATGCAGACCGACCGTTCTTCCTCTACTTCGCGCACTCCATGCCGCACGTTCCCTTGGGTGTCTCGGAGCGCTTCCGGAACCGGAGCGAGCAGGGCATGTACGGTGACGTCATCGAGGAGATCGACTGGTCGGTCGGGCAGGTGCTCGACGCCCTCGACCGCCACGGGCTCGCCGAAAGGACACTCGTGATCTTCACCAGTGACAACGGTCCCTGGCTCAACTACGGGAATCACGCAGGCTCCACCGGGGGGCTCCGCGAGGGCAAGGGCACGGCGTTCGAGGGCGGACCGCGCGTCCCTGCGATCATGCGCTGGCCCGGCAGGATCGAACCGGGATCGGTGTCGCGTCGCATGGCATCGACGATCGACATTCTCCCGACGGTGGCGGCCGTCACCGGAGCCGCGCTCCCCGAGCTTCCGATCGACGGAGTGAGCATCCTTCCGCTGCTCGAGGGCGACGAGGACGCCAGCCCGCGGAATGTGTTCCTGTACTACTACGTCGGCGAGCTGCGCGCCGTGCGCGAGGGCAAATGGAAACGCGTCTTCGAGCACGTCACCCGCTCGTACGTGGGTGTCGAGCCCGGCAACGACGGCCACCCCGGACCTTATGCGTTCCCCAGGGTTCCCGCTGCCTTGTACGACCTGGAGAACGACGTGGCCGAGACCACGGACCTCTCAGCCGAGCACCCCGAGATCGTCGCGCGCCTCGATGCCATCGCCGAGGAGGCACGAGCCACCTTGGGAGATCGGCTGACCGAGCGGGAGGGATCGGCGGTGCGACCGCCGGGCCGAGTCGGGTTCCCCAGACCCGACACGCTCGTTCACGCCGCCGTGGGCGCCGCAGTGACCCTGGCGATCGACCCGAATCCCCGGTATGCCGGCATCGGCGCGGGCGTGCTGACCAACGGACGCGTCGGCACCCACGACTACGCCGACGGCCAATGGCTGGGCTTCCAGAGCCAAGGCCTCGATGCGGTCGTTGACCTCGGCGCACCCCGCACCATCCGGCGCATCGGACTGGACTGCATGCAGAACCAGCGACCCTGGATCTTCTTCCCGAGCTCGATCGAGTTCAGCGTCTCCGTTGACGGCGAGCGTTGGGAGATCGTGGGCCACCGGGATCAGCCGGTCGAGCGTTCCCCCGAGATCGTCGCTCGCGTCATCGCCGTCCCCGTGGACACCCGCACCGTGCGGTACGTGCGGGTCGTCGCGCGCGGCGTCGATCCGTTACCGGACTGGCACCCCGGTGCCGGCAGCCCCGGGTGGATCTTCGCGGACGAAATCATCGTGGAGGAATAGCGAGATGACTAGCGAGCCGATCACCCGGAGAGACGCAATTGGGCGCGTGGCGCGGGCGGGAGTGGGGCTTTCTGCGCTCAGCGCCCTTCCCTTGCTCGCGCGCTGCGCGCCGAGTCTCGGGCGGCCCAACATCCTGTTCATCTTCAGCGACGATCACGCGCCGCACGCGATCTCGGCGTACGGATCCCGGATCAACCGAACGCCCCACATCGATCGTATCGCGAACGAGGGCGCGATCTTCCTCAACAGCTTCTGCACCAACTCCATCTGCGGCCCGAGCCGGGCCGTGGTGCTGACGGGCAAGCATAGCCACGCAAACGGCTTGCTGGACAACAGCGGCGAGCCCTTCGACATGACGCAGCCAACGTTCAACAAGGCGCTGCAGGCCGCCGGCTACCAGACGGCGATCATCGGTAAATGGCACCTGCACGTCGATCCCGGTGGGTTCGACCACTGGCAGGTCCTCCCCGGCCAGGGCCGCTATTACAATCCGGATTTCCGCACACCCACCGGGGACGTGCGCTACGACGGATACGTCACGGACATCATCACGGACCTGTCCCTCGACTGGCTACGGAACGACCGCGATCCCGAGCGGCCTTTCCTCTTGATGAGCCAGCACAAGGCGCCGCACCGGAATTGGATGCCGGGCCCGGACCACCTGCGTACGTACGAGGACGTGGAGATCCCCGAGCCCGAGACGCTGTTCGACGACTACCGGAACCGCGCAACACCCGCCGGTGACACCGAGATGACGATCGCCAATCACATG
>JAOTWK010000372.1 GCA_029862935.1 Gemmatimonadota bacterium
GGGCGAGCAGCTTCCGGTGCTGCCCTACCTCGTGATGGGCGGCACCGATGCGAGGTTCTGGGGCGCACACACGGACCGCGCCTTCCGTTTCCTTGCCGTGCCGCTGGGTGACGGCGATATCGAGCGCATCCACGGCGTCAACGAGCGCATCGCCGTGACGGATTACGCGACTTCCGTGAACTTCTTCGCGCGACTGCTCCAGGGAATCGACCGGCTGTAGAGACCCGGACCGGCGCCGAGCGCGCCGGCATGGGCGCGCATCACGACCAAGTGGCTGGTGACGTATAGTGCACGTGGAGGAGCGAGATGGAGTCTCGTCGAGTTCGTCAGCATGTTCACCACCTCGGACCCCTCAGCGCTGACCGGAGCCTGCTCCCTGCCCTTTGACGACCTCCGCTTGGGCCTCCAGCTCCGCGGCCTCCGTTGGACGGTTGGCCTTGCGCAGCATGTCGGCGTAGTCCGTTAGGGTCTCGACGATGGCAGGGTCAGCCGGCTGCAGCGCCGATCGCCGGATGGCGAGAGCCCGTTGGTACAATGGCTCGGACTCGTCATAGCGACGCTGGTCGCGGTACACATTCGCAAGTCCGTTGAGACTCGAGGCGATCAACGGGTGATCTGACTGGAAAATCTCCTCCTTGATGGCGAGGGATCGCCGAAAATAGTCCTCGGCATCAGCGTACTTTCCTTGGACCCAATAGACCTCGGCAAGATTGTTGAGAGCCTTTGCGATGTCCGGATGGTTCGGCTCGAGGGTCTTCACCCAGATCTCTCGAGCGCGCTCGTATGCCCGCGTCGCCTCCTCGTACTTCTCCTGCATGAAGTAAAGCCCACCGAGGTTGTTGAGACTGGAGCCCAAGCTCGGATGATCGGAACCGAGCACCCGTTCGTTGATAGCGACCGATCGCTCGAAGAACGGCTCTGCTTCGGCAAACTTCCGCTGCGACCAGAACAGAATCCCGAGATTGCCGACGTTTGATGCCACTGCGGGATCGTTCGGCCCAAGCGTCCGCTCCCTGATGGCGAGCGCTCGCCGGAGCACAGGTTCGGCGTCCTCGTACCTCCCCTGCTCCAAGTACGTGGCTCCAAGGTTCGCAAGGGCATTCGCCAAATCTGGGTGGTCGGGGCTGAGCTGCTGTTCACGAATCGCGACGGCCCGCTGCAAGAGTGGCTCAGCCTCCACGAACCCACCGCGTTCTCTCAGCAGGGCCGCAAGCCGCTCGAGGCTTTCTGCCACATCGAGGTGATCCGGCTCCAGCATGTCCTCCCTGATGGCGAGGGCTCGCTCGAGCAACGGCCGGGCTTGGTCGAACAGCCCCATGTTGTTGTAGACCTCTCCCATGGTCGCCATCCATCGGGCTTGAACGAGCGGTTGATCCTGAAGCTGGGCTGCAATCTCATTGGCACCGCGGTCGAGTACTTCTCGCGCCGTAATGGTATTCCCTCGCGCCTCCCCTGGGTCCGAGACCTTGAACAGTCCCACGAGAAAATCCGACACCTGCTTGGCTGACTCGGCTTCACGCGCCGTAGCCGCCTCGGCTCGGCTCACCCGAACCAACGCGACCGTGGTTGCGATGACCCCCGTGACCAGCGCGACCGCGACCACCGCCGCAGTGGCCACCGCGGCCTTGTTCCGACGGACGAACTTGAGGAACCGGTACGCCGCACTTGGCGGCCGAGCTGCCACGGGTTCATCGCGGAGGTACCGCTCGATATCCGACGCCAGCCCGTTCGTCGTCGCGTACCGGCGCGAGCGGTTCTTCTCCATCGCCTTCATGACGATCCAGTCGAGGTCGCCCTTGAGCTCTCGCTCGAGCGACCTCGGATCGGTCTGCCGGAATTCGGCAACCGCCTGCTGGTAGTTTCCCAGACTGCTGAACCGCATGCTCGGGCTGGGCGGCTCGGTCTCCCGCATCACCAACTGGGCAAAAAACTCCGGCATCCCAACTTCGCGCGGCTCCACCGGAAGACTGCCCACCAGGAGCTCGTACAGCAGGACCCCCAACGAGTAGAGATCAGCGCGCGTGTCCACATCGAGGCCGGAATAACCCGCCTGTTCCGGACTCATATACGCAGGGGTCCCGATTGCCCTTCCGTACTCGGTGACCAGCGTGCGCTCGGTCAACGGTTGCGAGACAGCTTTCGCGACCCCGAAATCGATGATCTTGGGAACGGGTCGGTCGTCCTGCTCCATCACCAAGACATTGGACGGCTTGAGATCGCGGTGAATCAGGCCTTTCTGGTGGGCGTGCTGGACAGCGCGGCAAATCTCGATGAAGAGCTCGAGGCGTTGTCTCGTAGACAGTTTGAACGAGTCACAGTAGTCGTTGAGAGGGATGCCCTTCACGAGCTCCATGACGAAGAACGGTCGACCGGCCTCGGTGACCCCGGCGTCAAGCACTTTGGCAATGCTCGGGTGGTCCATCACGGCCAGCGCCTGACGCTCGGCCTCGAAACGCGCCACGACCTGTTTGGTGTCGACACCCGGCTTCAAGACCTTGAAAGCCACGCGGCGGGTCACGGGCTCGGTCTGCTCAGCCTCATAGACGACACCCATCCCACCCTCGCCGATGAGCTGTAGGATCTTGTATGCTCCGACGCGGTCGGGAAGCTCGAGAGGGTCCTGAGACGATCCCGAGGCAGGTAGATCGGGGGATTCGGGAGGGACTTGGCTCATCACGATCCTGCTGCCGGGCAGCGTAGTCTGTCAGGTGCTCGTTGACGTCAAAGATGGGGATTGGGCCGATGGACCGCGAGGGGGAGCGGCCCTTCCCTCTGCCCTTGTCAAGTGCCGGACTGGAGGGCAGACTGGCAATGTAGATCCCTCACACCTACGGGGTTCCAATGCCTCGCCTCTCTATCGTACGCAGCGTGTTCCTTGCTTCGAGCCTCGCCTACGGCTGCGGCGGCGAACCGCGGGCTGATCCGCAACTGGGACTCGTCCCGCCGGGGCTTAAGCCGGTTCGAGTTGAGATCCGTTGCGCCAACAACACGATCACGGTAAACGTCGTCCCGTGGACGGTCCGGCTACGCCGAGGAGACCCGACCGAGTGGATTCTGCTGCCCAATTCGACTCCTGACTCTATTGTAGTCGAATCAAAGGCCGCCGGACCGCCGTGGCCGTACCCGCCGGGCCGCCGGGTGGGAAACAGGGCGACTCCGGCGCGGGCTGACCGCATGGAGCCCAATGTAAGGCCAGGATTGTACCGTTATAGCATCACGGGCGTGTGCGAGTACGATGGCCGGGCTGATACGGTGGTAATCGATCCAGACATGGACGTGATGAATTAACACGCTGGCGGTTTCGTTGCTGAAGCCAGCTCCTGGCTGAGGCAACCGGTTCGCTCAGAAAACTGCTTCGGCTCGTTCGCAGCGCTGCGATCCCGGGCGCCGGATCGTCCATGGGCGCCGCCTAACCAGACAGACTACACCCCGAGCGTCACACGGCGCTCGGGGCTTTCTCGTGACATCACAAATCTGTGGTGTGCGAAGAGGCCCCCGTCCCAACCCCGCGCGGTGCGCGCCACCGAGCGCATCAGGAATCCCGCTCGTACGGCGTGCCCGCAGGAAGCCAACCGCGGATCCGGTCGCGTAGGTCCTCCACCTCTCGCGCCGACCCCACCGCGCGCTTGGGCAGGAAGTACGCAAACCGGGGAATGTAGTAGACCAGGAACATGTCCTCGGTCTCCCGCACCTTGTGCACTCGATCCCATCTCAGGTCGACGGTCGCCGAGTGCGTGGCGTGGCGGAAGCCGGAGGCGTCCAGGTTGTGCGTTATGGGGTGCGCCACGTTGGGATCGTTGCGGCCCACCTGCCAGGCGTGCAACCAGCCGGTCACTCGATAGAAGACGACGAGCATCACGCCCACCACCACGAGCGGCAGAACCAGTTGCCACGCGACGCTCGGGTCGACCGGCGCCAGTCGAACGTGTACGATGTGGACTCCGTCACCGCTCGTCTTCCATCACGTGGGCTCCGGCCGCCTCTATCCCCCGCTGGAGCGCCGTCCAGAACGCGGGGTGCCACGACTCGGCGATCATCGGCGTGTGCAGTGCCACGCGGGGCGAACCCCGCTGCTTGAGGCTCGCGAACTCCTCGTACGGATAGCGCGGC
>JAOTWK010000373.1 GCA_029862935.1 Gemmatimonadota bacterium
CCGAAACGACCCGATCGTGCTGGCGAATCGGGATCCGCCCTGTCAGGAGCGCTGCGGTGCCTGCGGCGCCCGACGGCTCGGTGAGGAGTTTGGCGCGGGAAAGGATGGCACCCATCGCATGGACGATGGTGTCGTCGGGAACCGTGACGACGTCGTCCACGTAGTGCTGAACGAGCTGGACGGTCAGCTCGCCGGCCATTGGCGTGGCGAGGCCATCGGCAATCGTCTCGATCCGGTCCAGGTGTACCGGCTTCCCCGCATCGAGGCTCCGGCGCATGGCCGCCGCGCCGACCGGCTCGACGCCGTAGATCCGTACCTGGGGCCGTCGCTCCTTGACCGCTGCCGCAAGGCCGGCGATGAGTCCGCCCCCACCCACGGGAACGACGATCGCCGTCACGCCGTCCAACTGCTCCAGGATCTCGAGACCAACCGTTCCTTGGCCCACGACGATACGCTCGTCGTCGAACGGGTGGACAAACGTGAAGCCGTGCTCTCGCTCGAGGTCGTGCCCTCGCCGGAATGCCGCCGCAAAGTCCCCATGGAGCAGGATATCCGCGCCGTATCGCCTGGTTGCCGCGATCTTGGAGCGCGAGGCACTCTCCGGCATGACCACGGTTGCCGGAGCATCGAACGCGCGCGCGGCCCACGCTACCGCCTGCGCATGGTTGCCGGCGGAGACCGTGATCACGCCCTTGCCGCGACGAGTGACGTCGAGCTGGGAGAGGAGGTTGAGGGCACCCCGAACCTTGAACGACCCTGTCTTCTGGAGGTTCTCACACTTGAAGAAGAGCCGAGCACCGATTTCGTGGCCGAGCAGCGTGGTGGCCTCGAGCGGCGTCCTATGGGCACGCCCATCGAGGCGCTTCCGCGCATCGTCGAAGTCCTGCGGGCGCACCGCGCTCACGGCACCGTTCCAGGAGGCCAGATTCGAGGGGTCATGCTCGTCCGGGTCCGCTACGGCCGCTCCATCTGCCGCCGCATCATCTCCTGCATCGAGATCTTCATGAACCCGGCCGGCGGCTCGAAGAGATCGTCGGACAGTGGGGTGCGCTCGACCGAGACGAGCTGAGCTACGGAGAATTCGGGTTCCCAGTCGCCCTCGAGTGCCATCGTCAGTACTGGAAACCCGTACTGGAGCATCCGATCGACGGGTGCGTTCCCCTCCTCATCGCCCATCGACTCCGAGAGCTCGGCGAGGCGGGTGAACGAGGCTTTGAGATCCTCGAGATCGGCGGTCAGCCAGGCCACCGCCACGGTTCCCGTCTCGTCGCTGGAGCGATAGCCGGTGCATCGGATGCCGTTGATGATCCGGGTCTCCCCTATCGGCTCGATCCGGGCCTCCGATTCCTCGCCGACGATCTCGTCATCGAGATCCATGGGCGGGACGTCGGCCGAGTCGGCGGTCCACTCCACGTACAGTCGCTGCTCAGGCTGGACCAACCGGTAAATGCCTCTTTCGTAGTCGATGAGAACGTAGCCCGCTCCTTCGTCAGGCGTCGCGGGCGTGGTGCTACGGAGCATTGACCCCTTCATGTAGTACGTGACGGCATAGTCTGCCACGTCGATCCCAGCCTCCTGGGCCTCCTCGAGCAGACGCTTGACGGAAAGCGTGAAGAGCCGTTCGCGGTCCCCACCCACCCGTTCGATCAGCGGCTCCGCCTCGACAGCGATCTCTCGCATCGTCACCGTACCCTCGAACGCCTGCGCATGGGCAGCAGGAACCGCGAACAGAGTCAGGACCGGCGGTATGAGGCTCGCGACGGCTCTCAGGTTACTCATTGACACGCTCCATAGTTGAGGACGTGGATCCCGGGGGGACGAAGTCCGATATCTCGTAGCCGACTTCTTCGACGACCTGAATCAACGAGTAGTCAATCACCACTCTGGAGGGATAGTGGAAGTCCGGATGATAGGTGACGCTGATCAGTTGCGCCTTGCCGTCGATGGCCTGTTGGATGGCGTCGAACAGGTCATCGATCGTGAGGTACCAGCTGTGGTACTCCGCGGGGACTGAATCGCCAGAACTCACAAAGGCGAGCGCCGAGATGGCGTCGTTCGTCACGGTCACGCGCGTGGGAACGTCGACGATCCCCGTGCACACGCAGCGGACAGTCATCGTGTAAGCGTAATCGGTGTAGCCCCGGCTTTCCCAGGCGCCCCGCTGGGTGGTCAAGTCCTCTTGGAGGGCGCTGCCAGGTTCAAGAAGCGAACACCCTGTGAGGATCAGCCCGGCCCCGAGAGCGAGGCCTGTCGTTACGCGTACGGCTCGCTCTGATCTGGACGGTGGTCGCATGCGTCTCACTCCGTCTGGGAATCGGGGGCCGCCCCGCCCGGCTCAGCGCCGAGCCGAGGTGAGGTCCATGCGTGCAAGCTCTGCTTCAGCAGCAAGAGAGCCAAACGCGGGCCACTCGGGTCCGCTGACGATTCCTCGGAACACCTCCAGGGCCCGGTCCGGCTGACCCCCGTACAAGTACCAAGTCCCGATGCCGTAGGCAACGGTGGCGCTGGTCAGGCCATCAGTCGCTTGGACCGAGTCGAGCAGTGCCTCCGCCCGTGTCGCGCCCTTGTACAGCATGAGGAGGCGGTGATATGACTGGTTCTCGATGATGTCGAGGCCTGCGACAATGGGCACCAGCACCTGATTCGCCTCCTGTTCACGGCCCAGTCGCCTGAGCGCCATGTAGAGCCAGTGGCTGGTGGCCACGAGCATGTCGGGATTGGTGGCGTACAGCAGGCACTCCCGGTAGGCGCTGGCGGCGCGCTCGAAATCGCCGCGGAGGTAGTGCACCAGACCGAGGTGATACCAGATGTTCGAATGCAGCGTGCTCGTGGGGATGCCGCGCTCGTTCGGTAACCCGTCGGGCTCGACCTGATCGGGAGTCCCGGCTGTCAACCGGGTGGCCGTGAGCAGGTCGCTCAAGGCCTCGTCCAGCAACCGAACGGTGATGAAGCGGTGGCCACGATGCCGGTAGAGCCGAGGGTCGTCTGGGAATCGATCGAGGCCTCGGGTGTAGACCTCGATCGCCTCGCGGTAGCGACCCAGATAGGCCAAGCGCCGGCCCACCCAGATCAGGGCGTCCGGACTGTCGGCGTCACGTCGGTAGGCCATGTCGGCCGCCGTGAGCATCGATGCTCGCGCAACCTGAACCGCGGAATCGAGGGTGGGCGCCCACAACGAGTCACCGAGCAGGGACACAGCCTCGGCACCGGGAAGCGGGTGCTCTCGCACCAGTGACGGGTCCGCGGCACATGCCGCGAGCGTGGCGACGAGCACCACGCTCCAGCGGGGAGGATGATGACAGGGCATGACCTACCGTTCCGTTTCTGGAATGATGTCGAGCCGACGCTCCACCACCACGGGTCGACCAGTGGTGGCGATGGCTTGGAGGCGAAGCGTGAAGGAGCCGGTTTCCCCCTCTGGCAATTGCACGGCAATCGCCAGGCCTTCGTGCGGATAGACGACCGGACGTTCCCACTCCATCCGTACGGTGGGCTTGTCCCGCTCGGCGAGGCCCAGGAACTCGACGGTCCGTCGCAGAAAACTCTTGCCTTCTTTGATGACAGTGAGCGCGAACGGAACGAGGTGGTCGCTCGCTCCGTACACCTCCCAGTACACATGCACTGGCTCCCCCCTGGGGAGAGTCGTAGACGGAAGTGCCTGGTCGAGAGCGGCGTCGAGTGTGCTCGGCAGCGGGAGCGAGGGATCGACCAGGAGGAGATCGGAGAGTGCGATCTCGCCGGGTCCAATGGCTGGCACATCGAGCCAAAAGCGCCGGCGAGCGGCAACCCCGTGACGCAGGTTCAGCGCTTCGACACTCACCATCCCGGATTCGGACGGTGTCGAGAGAGCGAGACGAGAGACCGCTGTGACGTGGCCGTCGCGCACGATCCATAGACGGTCTGGACCGGGCGTCAACGCCAGGGCGACCTGACCGAACACCGGGTGCGTCCCATCGTCCATCTCGTTGCCTCCGGGTCGTGGCAACTCGGTGGCGCTGACCACGACGATGCCGTCGTCGCGGCGGAACAGTGCCAGCTGTGCCTCGAGGAGCCTGAACTGGCGTGCATACCCCGGGGCATACCGCTCCCGGGCCCGCTCGACGTCCAGC
>JAOTWK010000374.1 GCA_029862935.1 Gemmatimonadota bacterium
TTTTTTTGGCTGGCGACTAGCGCGACGGGGCCACACCCGTTCCCATTCCGAACACGGCAGTTAAGTCCGTCAGCGCCGATGGTACTATGCTTGAGAGGGCATGGGAGAGTAGGCCGTTGCCAGCCTCACATACGAAGGTCCAATGCCCCACGGCGGGTGTTGGACCTTCTGCAATAGGGGAGTGGGGTCGGCCCGCCGGCGACGTGGGTGACGCCAGGTGCCACGAACGGCGGACGTGGGTGGAATACATCACCTTCGTTAGGAGTGGGCCATGGTGCGCAATCATCGGTGGGTTCGCTGCGGGACGGTTCTCTCTGCACTCACGATCGTGGCGGTCGGTGCCAGTGCCCAGACGGCGGAGCACAAGACGGTGGTCGTGTTGTCGTTCGATCAGCTGGCAGTGATGGACAACGTTCACGAGGTGTTCGGCGGCGAGTACGACCTGGGACGGGGCATCGCCAAGCTGGTACGCCAGCGGCTCCAGGAGCGGAAGGACATCGCCGTGGTCGAGAGCGAGGCAACCGCGCAGGGATCCGTCGCGGGCACGATCGTCGTCTTCGGCAAGGCCGCGGCCGAGGGCGACGTCGGCGGCGTGTCGGTGCGTGGCGTTCGTGTGGGACTCGGCCGCAAAAAGGAACGGGCTGCCGTCATGCTTGAGGCGCGGCTCCTCGACCGGGCGAGCGGTGAGACCGTTACGTCGGTGACCGGCTCGGGCGAGTCGGAGCGCGGTGAGTGGAACGTCTCCGCCAAGGCGCGCGGCGGTGTCGAGCTCGCCGAGCTCGACCTCTCGAACGAGGAGTTCAAGAAGACGTCCATCGGCGAGGCCACGCACAAGGCCGTTGACGAGCTCGCCAGGGGCATTGCCGCCGCCGTGGGGCGACTCGGCACGATTGCCGTCCGCGCCCCAGTGGCTGCTCCGGCCCCAGGACCCGTGATGACAGGGACCATCGGCACGTTTGCGTGGATGCCGTACCAGTTCCGCGGTACCGAGCATTTCCGCTTCGACGTCCGCCAGGATGACGACGGTGACGTCGAGACGGGATATTACCAGCTCGATCTGCAGCCCGCCGGGGAGCGCCGCGTCCGCATGTCGGTGGCCGGGCAGGTTGGTGAAGAGGAGTACTCCTCAACAGTGACCACGGGCGTCGGCACCGATGGGATGCAGATGGGCTTTGCACAGTTCATGACGCTGGGTCCGATCGGACTCACCTTGTTCAACCCGCTGTCCTGGATGATGCTCTCGGGCCACGACCTCACCGTCGGCGATGGGTGGAGCTATCGCAGCGAGGGAGAGTCCTGGTCGGTGCGCGTCGATCGGACGTGCGCGCACGCGGGCCACGAAGGCGTGCTGATCGTGGTGAGCGAAGACGACGAAGTGATTCAGGAATCGTGCGTGGCGAGGGACATTGCATTGCCGCTCCGCGTGAAGCTGGCGGAAGGCGGATCCGTTACCGAGGTGACGCTCGTGGAGTACCGGCCGTAGGCGCGCGGGATTGCCAGGCGAGTCGCGGGCGCGGGTCTCGCCACCCTACCTGACCCGGCCCTGGCCGCGCGGGACTCATCATCCGGTGCCGAGTGCGCACGCTCCGCAGCCCGCTCCGAGTCTCTCGGGGCGGGCTGCGTCACTGCCACCGCACCACCGCTTCCAAACGACTTCCGCCGTGTCGGCTAAAGCGCTATATGTCAATAGTTTAGATATTCCAATATCACGCGGGGTGTGATGTGCGCTGGGCGCCTGAGGCAGTGGTCGGGCCGCCTGGTTTCGCAATTCTGCCAGGACCTTCGCGGTCCCCGCCAAAGCAGCCGGGTCCGATCTCCACCGTGGGGCCGGCCACTCTCCCGCGTGCTGTCGTTCCCGCTTGTTGCCAGACACGAAGGCGACTATATTTAACCGCGTTAACTATCCCGAGCCGATGCGTCGGCTTCCCTCCACTGGTCCACGGTCCACGATCCGTGGCGTTCCGGGCGCGCACCTGAGGCCCAGCATGGCTGATCGCATGTCCAGCGAGCGCGAAGCAGAACTGCTCAACGATTTTCTGGGAAGCGCCCAGATCTTCACCGCCGCCGTGAACGACCTCATGGTCGGAGAGCTGAAAGAGGCGATCGGCGACGATATCACGTATTCACAGGTCAAGCTGCTCAAGATGGTATCGCTCACCGAGGGATACACGGTGAGCAACGTGGCCCAGTTTCTCGGTGTGAGCACGGCGGCGGCAAGCCGCGCCGTCGAGCGGTTGGTGCGCCGGGACCTGGTCAATCGCGCTGAGGATGCCGCGGATCGACGCGCGGTCCGGCTCTCGCTCACGGCAAAGGGCCAGAGCGTGCTCGACGCGTACCTGAAGGCGTCCTCGAAAGCGCTCCAGGCCGTGTTCGGCAACCTGTCGGCCGAGCAACTCCGACAGACCGGCGACCTCCTCGATCAGCTCTCGGTGAGCATCGTGGAGCGCGCCGACGGTGCCGAGGAAGTGTGCTTCCGGTGCGGGATTCATTTCCGCGACCGGTGCCTTCTGCGCCGGAATCAGAACCGCAGCTGCTTCTTCCACCTCCACCAGCGGCGATCGGGAGGGACGGGGAATGATGGGAAGACGGGAAACGGCGGTCGCCGCACCAAACGGGACGCCACATAACACCGTGACGCCCTAGCGCCGCGCCTGGTCGGCGGGTTCGCCGGACCACGGGAGGAGTCGGCGCGCCATCAAAGACAAAGGAGGGTCACCCGTGACCGCTCCACTGGCCGTAGCGCCCGACGGCGTCGATCCGGATCTCCGGTTTCTCGAGGAGGTCAGTGCGGCGACGGCGGGCTGCGTGGCCGTGATCGGCGGCGGCGACACCGCCATGGACTGCGTCCGGACCGCCGTTCGTCTGGGCGCCAAGCAGGTGATGTGCGTGTACCGACGGACCGAAGCCGAAATGCCGGGGAACGAGCGCGATCGGGCCTTCGCGAAGGAGGAGGGTGCCGAGTTTCACTGGCTCACACAGCCCGTCCGGTTCCTCGGTGACGAGCGGGGCGGGGTACGGGCAATGGAGTGTGTCCGAATGGAGTTGGGGGAGCCGGACGAATCGGGACGGCGCCGCCCCATCCCGGTCCAAGGATCTGAGTTCACCATGGAGGTGGACACGGTGATTTCGGCGCTTGGCTACTGGCCCGATCCACTCGTCGGCGAGACAACGCCGGATCTGGAGACCCACGACTGGGGTCTCATCACGACCGATGACGCCGGGGCCACCAGCCGAAGCGGAGTGTTTGCTGGTGGGGACGACGTTCTGGGACCGAAGCTGGTGGTGACCGCCGTCGAACAGGCGCGCCGGGCCGCCGCCGCCATCCACGCGCACCTGATGGGCCTCCCGTCCTAGCGGAGTAGGGGAGCGGCCAGCCCTCCCTCACCCATCCCCGACAGTGTAGCTTGTGGGATGCAGCTCCCTCCCGCAACGCGCTGCGGCACGATCGTGCTCGCCGGCCGGCCGAATGTCGGGAAATCGACGCTCCTCAACGCGCTCGTGGGCACCGACCTGGCGATCACGAGTCCCAAACCGCAGTCCACGCGCCAGCCGGTCGTCGGTATCCGCACTGAGGGGAGCGTCCAGTTGGTCGTGATCGATCCTCCCGGCCTCCTGGAACCTCACTATCTGCTTCAACGGACCATGGTGGACGAGGCCGTCGAGGTTGTGCGCCAGGCCGACGCCATTCTGCACCTCGAGCGCGCCGACGAAAACCCCGGACCACCCCTCGCGGCCCTCCTGCCGGCGGATGCCGTTGGCTCGCGGCCCGTGGCCACCGTCGTGACCGCCATCGATCTCGTGGAGCAACCACAGAGGCCCCGGTCAGAAAACTCCACCTTCTACGTGAATGCTCGGGCCGGCGACGGACTGGGCGATCTCGTCAGCTGGTGTGCCGCGCACGTTCCAATGGCGCCCTTTCGCTACGATCCCGAGGACGTGAGCAGCCAACCGGTGCGCTTCTTTGTCGAGGAGTTCGTGCGCGAGGCAGCGTTCGATCTACTGCAGCAGGAGATCCCCTATTCGGTGGCCGCACGCGTCGACGAGTTTCGGGAGGGCTCGGATCCGCTATATATTCGGGTTACGGTCTTCGTCGAGCGAGCAT
>JAOTWK010000375.1 GCA_029862935.1 Gemmatimonadota bacterium
CGATGACTCCGACCCTGCCGTGCGCCACGGATTCGCCGCGCATATTCCAGGCTTTCAGGAACTCCATGGAGGCGTGGACGCCAGTCAGATCCTCGCCCGGGATATTCATGCGCCAACTCTCGTGGGCACCCAGGGCCAGGAATACCGCGTCGTAGCCATCCTCGAACAGACTGTCGACTGTGAAGCCCCGGCCCAACGCCATGCCGCAACGCAGCGTGATGTTCTCATCGATCAGCGCGTCGATTTCCTGTTGCACGACCTCCCGCGGCAGGCGGAAGCTGGGGATGCCCAGCACGAGCATGCCTCCCGGATGGTCCGCAGCCTCGAAGACGGTTGACCGGTAGCCTCTGAGCGAGAGGTTGTGCGCCGCAGTCAGGCCCGCGGGGCCGGCCCCAACGATCGCGATCTTCTTGCCCGGCACGGCGGCGGCGGTGTGCCGCTCGGGCTGGTACGTGGTCGGATCGATGCGATCGGTAATGAACCGCTTGAGGGCCCGGAGCGCGACGGGATCCTGTCCCGTGGTCCCGAGCCGGCAATGCTGCTCGCACTTGTGGTCACACACCCGTGCGCACACGGAGGGGAACGGATTCGACTTCCGAATGACTCGATACGCCTCCTGGTACTCGCCCTGGGCGATGAGCGCCGCGTAGCGCCACGCCTCGGTGCCGACTGGACAGGCCGATTGGCATGGTGCGCCCGTGAGCCCTTTGCAGACGTGGGCGTCGCACACGCCGTCGATCACGTGCCGCTCGTACTCGCCCCGGAAGTACCGCAGCGTGCTGCGGACCGGGTTGGCGGCCGATTGGCCGAGCCCGCACATGCTCGCATCGGCCACGGTCTGGCCGAGCTCCTCGAGGAGGTCCAGGTGCGCGAGTGTGCCCTTTCCTTGTGTGATGTCATCGAGGAGTTCCCACATCCGCTGGGTGCCCTTGCGGCACGGGTAGCACTTCCCGCAGGACTCGTCTTTGAGAAAGCCCATGAAGTACTTGGCCACGTCCACCATGCAGGTGCTCTCGTCCATCACGATCATGCCACCCGACCCCATGATGGCGCCGACCTGCTTCAGGCTGTCGTAGTCGATCGGGAGATCGAAGCGCCAATGCGGAATGCATCCGCCAGACGGTCCACCGATCTGGACGGCCTTGATCCGGCCACCGTCCGGCGGTCCGCCGCCGATGTCGTAAACGATCTCCCGTATCGAGGTTCCCATCGGTACCTCGACCAGACCCGTGTTTCTGATTTTGCCGACGACCGAGAAGACCTTCGTGCCGGTGCTGGTCGGGGTTCCGACCCGCGCGTAGGCGTCGCCGCCCTGGATCATGATGATGGGCACGTTGGCCCATGTCTCCACGTTGTTGATGCAGGTGGGTCTGCCGTTGATGCCCTTATCGGTTGGGAACGGCGGTCGCTGCCGTGGCTCGCCGACGGCACCTTCGATGGTGCGGATGAGGGCAGTCTCTTCACCACACACGAATGCACCGGCGCTCTTGACGATGTTGATGTCGAAGTCGAGCCCGGTGCCCAGGATGTGCTCACCGAGTAAACCAAATTCCCGTGCCAACCTGAGCGCGATGAGCAGGTGCTTGATGGCCAGGGGGTACTCGTGTCGCACGAAGACGAATCCCTCGGTCGCGCCCATGGCGAGGCCGCCGATGATCATGCCTTCGATCACGGAGTGGGGATTGCCCTCGAGAATGCTGCGATCCATGTAGGCACCGGGATCGCCCTCGTCCGCATTGCACACCACATACTTGCCGTCGGTACCGTCTCGTTGGCGGGCTGCCTCCCACTTCTCGGCCGTGGGGAACCCCGCCCCCCCGCGGCCCCGCAGACCAGAGCGCCGGACTTGGTCGATGATGCCCTCAGGGGTGTACTCCGTCAGGGCTTTGACCAGCGCCTCATAGCCGCCACGGGCGATGTAGTCGAACAACCGGATGGGATCGACCGCTTGGTTTCTCGCCAAGAGCACGCGCTTCTGCTTGGCGAAGAACGGGATCTCGTCGAGACACCGGCAGGCGTTACCCGTCGAGGGGTTTCGGTAGAGCAAAGATTCGACACATTCGCCGGCGAGCGCTGCATCGACGATGGCGGCGACATCGCCCGTGTGGATCTTGGGATAGAAGGCTGCCCGAGGCTCTGCCACGACGAAGGGACCCATTTCGCAGAACCCATGACACCCTGTGATGCGCAGAGCGACCCGATCAACGAGCTCGTGCTCGATGAGGTGTCGTTTGATGATGCGTTGAACGTCGTTCGCACCGCTGGCTTGACACGCTGTTCCCGCGCAGACGGTGATGCGCGGCCCAAGCCGCTCCTCACTGTCTCGGATGGTCTGCCGCAGTTCCTCCAGTTCGTCGACCGTGCTGAGTCGAGCCATTAGTCGGTGTGTCTCGTCGGTTGCCGGGTTGTCGCACCCGCCACTCTTCGCCAACGCGGCGATGTCACGAGCCCAAATCCAACAGGTGTTGCTTGCAGCCGCGACGCGAGCATATCTGAACCGTCCCGCCACCCCTGACCAGCAGGAGGATCGTGGGGGCGTCACAGTCAGGGCAGAGCCGCCCCGACTTCAGCTCCGCGTGGCACCGGGGACAGAAGAAGTGAACAATGGCGCCCTGCGGAATTTCGTACTCACTCCGGATCCGATAGTCGCCGTAGAGACTGCTCAGTCGAATCCAGCCGTGCTTGCGGCCGAACGAGGCCGTCACCCGGACCATCGGATGTCCATCGAGCAAGTGCTCATGAGTCATCAGGCTTCGATTGCAGTTGGGACATGACACGCTCACGCCGAAGACCCGCTCGTCGCCACTCAACGCCAGGTCGCTATCGATCCGCGAGGCCCGGTCGAGCACGCCCGGGACGTCCCGTTCCTTAACGTTTCGGAAATATTCCCCGTCGACAACCGCCACCGGTGCGAGCGCGCACGCCCCAAGACAGTTGACCGTGGCAAGGGAGAACTCGCTGTCCTTCGTGGTGCCGCCAGCGTCCACCCCGAGTCGCCGTTGGAACCCCTTGAGCGCGCCCCGTGCGCCGCGCACGTGGCACGCGGTCCCCATGCATACGGTCACCAGATGCTTGCCCCTGGGCTGCAGGCTGAAGCCCCGATAGAACGTCGCGACCCCATACACGTCGACCAGCGAGCGCCCGGTTCGCCCCGCAACGATTCTGAGCGCCGCCTCGGGCAGGTAGTTGTACGACGCTTGCACATCTTCGAGAATTGAGATGAGTGCGCCCTGACTCCCGTTGTGCCGGTCGACGATCTGGAATACGTCTTCCGGGTTCATCCGCATTGTCATCGGGTCACGCCCTTCGGTCCTCCGATCCGAGCCGCCGTCGAGCTAGTGATATTCCTCACATTGCCAGACGCCTCCCTCGAAACGTGGGTACGTGCAGGTCTCCCGCTCCTCACAGGTGCCGCAGAGGCCGAGGAGGTGGTTCGGCCTCACCGGCGACATGTGGGAATTGTCCGCTTCGGGCCTGCGCCGACTTGGCTGCCGCGTCCTAACGTCAGGCGGCGTGAAAGCCGTGAATTCTTCACACTGAAGCACCGGGTATCTGCGTGAGCGCAGATAACTGCAGGTGGGAGCGTTGTCGCAGGTCGAACAGAGACCGCCTTTTACCCCGCTGTTCGGTGGCACCATATCCTCCGGTCGTGTTGGTCTCCTCCCTTGTGAAGCAATCGCCGTGCGAGTCGGACTCCAGGGCCCAACGCGATGGAAGGACATGCACTTCGGGCTGATAAACCAAGACCGGGTATGAACTTAGGATGTGCGGTGGGGACGAGCAGAAGAATCGGTAGGATGTCCAGGGGCCAGTTCTCGACCGGCCGATTCTACCCCAGTGGGGAGTATCTCTCCAGTGGCGCAAGCGGGAGTAAGCCGGGCAGCCGTGACTGGTTGCTGCGGCAGTACCCGGAGGGATGACCGCGACGCGCGGAGTCGTGATCCGTGGTCACACAGGGCACACAGAGGTGGACCGGACCCGAGGCAATATTACTGCGGATAAGAAGCTACGGTGCGGTCGTAAAGTTGCCGTCGCTCAACCAGTGCCCGGGGCGGGACTCGAACCCGCACGGGGTTGCCCC
>JAOTWK010000376.1 GCA_029862935.1 Gemmatimonadota bacterium
GTGGGTCATGTTGTTCAGCATCGTCATCCCGGCAAAGCCCCACAAGGCCCTGATAGCCACGGTCGCATCGGTGAGTGCCGTGCCGATCACGATAGCGTTGAGCATGAAGTACGGTGGCACGACGATCGTACTGACGCCTGGGGAATTCATTGTCGGATTGATCTTCCCGTACTTGCTGATCATCCTCATGACACACGTTGGTGCGCGCGCCATATACGGGCTCGGGACCGATGTGGCGAAGGCACGAGAGATGGGGAGCTACCGACTCGTCGAGCGGTTGGGACAGGGAGGGATGGGTGAAGTGTGGCGCGCGAAGCACCGGATGCTGGCTCGCCCGGCTGCCATCAAGTTGGTGCGACCCGAAGTTTTGGAAGGCGGAGGCGAGCATCACGACATCGCGCTCAGACGCTTCACACAAGAGGCACAGGCCACCGCGTCGATGCGTTCACCGAACACGATCGAACTGTACGACTTCGGGGTTTCTGCCGAAGGAACGTTCTACTACGTGATGGAATTGCTCGACGGGTTCGATCTCGAGACGCTGGTTCGGCAGTTTGGCCCGGTACCGGCCGAGCGCGCTGTGCATCTGTTGCGCCAGGTCTGTCACTCGCTCGCGGAGGCACACGAGCACGGACTGATCCACCGGGACATCAAGCCGGCGAATATCTACGTGTGCCGGTACGGACGTGACCTGGACTTCGTAAAAGTGCTCGATTTCGGGTTGGTGAAGCACCGGGGCGAGCGGGAGGACGACGTCAAACTGACGGCGCCCGATGTGGTGGGCGGAACCCCGGGGTACATCTCCCCCGAGCAGGTGACCGGTGACGAACCGATCGACGGCCGGACCGACATCTACTCCCTCGGTTGTGTCGCGTATTGGCTGCTCACCGGACAATTGGTCTTCCGGGGACCGACCGCCATGCGCACCATGGTGATGCACTTGAACGAGGAACCGGTTCCACCATCGCAACGGACAGAGATGAAGATACCAGCCGCGTTGGAGCAGATCATCATGCAGTGTTTGGAGAAGGACCCAGCGCACCGTGCGCAGACCGCCGACGAACTCTCAAGGGCCCTCGCGGCTTGCGAGACACTGGCAGTATGGGATCGGGAGAAGGAGGTGCGGTGGTGGGACGCGCATCGGCCGGCACCGGTGGTGGCGCCTTCCCAGCGGCCTCCGTCACCCCTCACGCGTCGGTAGCGAGGACCACATTTCCCAGATTGCGTCGTGCGTTAACGTTCCGCCGCTGACAACCCGTAACACAGACGAGGGATCGCATGCGCGAGACACGTTTCCCGCTGTTCATCAGCCTTACGTTGATGGGGCTTTTCACCACGGCGTGCACGAGTCCGCAGCGCGACGCGGCGATCACGGTGACTGCCCCGGACGGTCGCACGACCGTGACGTTCGAACTCGCCGACGGTGTTCCCTCCTATCGGGTCGAGCGTGACGGCGCGCCTCTGATCGCCGCGGCCCGGTTGGGAGTTGTGCTTGCCGATGGTGCGTCGTTCGACACCAACCTCGTTCTCATTCGGAAGCGTACTGGGACCGTTGATGACAGCTGGATCCAGCCTTGGGGTGAAGTTGCTGAAGTGCGCGACCATCACAACGAGCTGCTGGTCGAGGTGCAGCGTAGCGAGGCACCGCGGCGCCGCATGCAGATCGTCTTTCGTGTGTTCGACGACGGCGTGGGCTTCCGCTACGCATGGCCGGAGCAATCGGAGCTTGGTGATTTCGCAATCAGCGATGAGCTGACCGAGTTCGCCGTCGCAAGCCCGTACGATGCATGGTGGATCCCGGCGTATGGGGAGAACCGGTACGAGTATCTGTACACGAGATCGCCGGTCGGCAGTCTGGACACGGTGCACACCCCCCTGACGCTCGAGCCCTTGCCTTCGTCTCGAGACGCTGGTGGAGTGGCGCTGCCCTATCTCAGCATTCACGAGTCGGATCTGACCGACTACGCATCGATGACGCTGATGCGCGTCAGGGCCCCGCAGGGCAGCGGCACCACGCTCAAAGCAGATCTCGTGCCGTGGTCTGATGGCATAAAGGTCCGCGCGACCGCGCCCCATGTCTCGCCGTGGCGCACGATCCAGATCGCGGACACGCCCGCTGACCTCGCAGAGTCGACGTTGATCCTTAACCTCGCGGAACCCAATCAGCTCGGCGACGTGTCGTGGGTGAAACCCGGCAAGTACGTCGGAATCTGGTGGGGGATGCACATCGGCAAGAACACATGGGAATCCGGCGCCAAGCATGGCGCGACGACGGCCAATGCAAAGCGATACATTGATTTTGCAGCGAGCAACGGATTTGCTGGCGTGCTCGTCGAAGGGTGGAACATCGGCTGGGACGGCAACTGGCTCGAGAACGGGTCGCTGTTCCGGTTCACCGAGCCGTATCCCGACTTCGATCTCGAAGAGGTGCAGCGGTACGCGCTGGAGCGCGGGGTCTCGCTCATCGGCCATCACGAAACGAGCGCCGACGTGCTGAACTACGAAGCACAGATAGAAGATGCGTTCGCGCTGTACCAACGGCTTGGGCTCAAGGCGGTCAAGACTGGCTACGTCGGGTTCGGGCAGAACATCGATCGTGGTGAAGGGCAGCTCGAGTGGCACCATGGGCAGTACATGGTGCGGCACTACCGCAAGGTCATCGAGACGGCGGCGCGGTACGGCATCATGCTCGATGTGCACGAACCGATCAAAGACACGGGCGTCCGGCGAACGTTTCCGAACATGATGACGCGGGAAGGCGCTCGCGGGCAGGAGTACAACTCGGGCGCCGGCGTGCCGAATCCGCTCGAACATGTGCCGGTGCTGGCCTTCACGCGCATGCTGAGTGGGCCATTCGACTACACGCCCGGCGTCTTCGCTTTGCGATACCCGGAGTACCGCCCGAATCATCGAATGCCGTCGACGTTGGCGCGGCAGCTCGCCCTCTACGTGGTGCTCTACAGCCCACTCCATATGGCCGCCGACCTGGTCGAGAACTACGAAGCACACGAGCGCGAGTCCTCCGGTGCGCGCTCGGCGTTTCAGTTCATCCGCGACGTGCCGGTGGACTGGGAATACACATCCGTGCCGGACGCTGCGATCGGTGACTATGCGGTCTTTGTCCGCAAGGATCGCAGCAGCGCCGATTGGTACCTTGGCGCCGTCACGGACGAACAGGCGCGATCGGTCGACGTGACGCTCGACTTCTTGCCGAGTGGGCAGTCGTTTGTGGCGGAGATCTACGGAGACGGGGCAGGGGCCGACTGGGAAACGAACCCGTACGCGATGGACATCAGGGACGAGGTCGTGACAAGTGCCTCGACCCTCACGCTGCCGATGGGTCGAGGCGGCGGTTACGCGATTCGGTTCCGGGCTGCGGGAGAGTGAGCGCTGCCGCCCGGCAAGCTCGTGACCCAAGGTGTCGGTCCCGCTGTACGTCGGGCCAAACCTGTTCCATCGTCATTCGAGACAAGAGCGACGTGCACTGAGGCCAGTGCCGGCGTGATTGTCCTATAACTTGTTGTCAGATAACAGGTTCGGGGTCATCTTGGGATCCCAGGGGGTGGCCGACAGGTGACTATCCACCCGTGCGGCTGCTAGGCGATTTCGTACGAACGCTGCGTTGGACGAGGTCGCCAACCCGCGGCGTTCGCAATCCCAAGAGAGTAGTTCGTTCGCCGTCATTCCTGATCCACGTAACTCCTTGTTGACAAGTGACTTACAGTGCGCTCTGCAGAGAGACGTCGCGGCTCCGGGGTACGAAGCGTAGCTCCTGATATTGCACGGCCCGGGAACCAGCCAAATCGGGAGCGTCGCCGACCACCCGCGAATGAGCGCTAAGTCCTTGTGAATGATTGTTTTATGGCTCACCGACGGCCGCGGTGTCAGGGGGAATCAGAGTACACACCTCGGCGACTGCAATCCTCGTGAGATCGGAGCCGCGCCGAGCCTGATTCTTGAAGG
This sequence comes from Gemmatimonadota bacterium, assembly GCA_029862935.1. Next base: position 3,964 of record JAOTWK010000376.1, read on the forward strand.
GGAAGATGTGGCGCCATGGATATGCCTGAGCGCACCCCGGTGTCGGTGCCTCAGTAATTGGCCGGCTCTAGAGGCATTCCCGTCGGGGCGAAGGGTCGGTAGATGGGCG
>JAOTWK010000377.1 GCA_029862935.1 Gemmatimonadota bacterium
CACATCCGGTTACCGCGTACGGCCGCAGCAAGTTGGCGGCGGAAGACGCGGTCCGGACCACCGCGCTCGACTGGACCATCGTTCGCCCACCTATCGTGTACGGCCCCCGGGACCGCGAAGTGCTCAAGTTGTTCAAGGTGGCTCGGCTGGGAGTCGCCCCGGTGTTCGGGTCCGGAGAGCAGGAATTGTCCGCGGTGTACGGCCCGGACCTGGCTGAGGCTCTGGTCGCGGTGGCCGGGACACCCCAAGCCGTCGGTCAGACCTATTACGCCTGCCACCCGGCGCGCTTCACCAGCGCCGAACTGATCGGGCACATCGGACGAGCGCTCGGCAAACGGGTGCGGCCGCTGCGGCTGCCGGCAGGCTTGGCCCGGCCCCTGCTCGGTGTGACGGCCACGATCGCCCGGTTATCCGGCCGAGCGACCGTGCTCAATCCGGACAAAGCGAACGAGTTCTTCCAACCGGCCTGGACGGCGGATCCCGCCGCATTGACGCGCGACACGGGGTGGCATGCAGCGCACGATCTCGCCGCTGGAATGTCGGACACCGCCGCGTGGTACCGCAACGCGGGATGGCTGTGACCCGAAGGCTTCTCCCAGTCGATCACCTGCTGTTGGCGTACCTCGGGATCACCACTCTAGTGGCGTTGGTGCGCATGCCGGCCTACCCGCGTGCCATTGGAGTCGTGGTGGCCAACGCCCTGATCGCAGTTCTCCTCCCCCTCCTCCTCCGTCCAGGGCTCAGCAGGGTGGCACGCCTGATGCGCGAGGTGTACCCTCTCGTGCTCTTGCTCGCCCTGTACGCCTCGCTCGACCTGTTGAGTGGGGGCGGGGCCGCGGTGACCCACGACCGGACCGTTCAGGCATGGGAACAGGGCCTCTTTGGTCTGCAGGTGAGCCGCGAGTGGCGGAAGGCCGTACCGAGCGCGGTGTTGTCGTTCGTCCTGCACGGGGCCTACTTGTCGTACTACCTACTCGTCCCCCTGCCAATGGCTTACTTCGCGTGGCGCCGTGACCTGAAGAACGTGCGCCGAGCGGTGTTCTTCGTGATGGCGACGTTTCTCGCTTGCTATCTCGCCTTCATCTTCTTTCCGGTGGCGGGACCCTACTACGAGTTCGCGCGCCCCGACGCGAGCTTTATCGACAACCTCCCGGCACGGCTGGTCTACGGCACCTTGGCTCAGGGCAGCGCGTTCGGGGCGGCTTTCCCATCTTCGCATGTCGCGGCGACCGTCGTAGCGAACATCGTCGCGTTTCAAGGCGCTCCGCGCCTCGGACGCTGGATGCTCCTGCCCACGATGCTCCTGACCGGCGGTGTGATCTACACGCAGATGCATTACGCCGTGGATGTCTTAGCCGGATTGCTGGTTGCCGGAGTCATTGGCGTGGTGGCCTGGGTAACGTCGCACACCACGAGCGCCCGTCGCCGAATTCGGTGACGGGCGCTCGTGTTTGACGCGCCTCCCTCTGGAAGAGCCTGGTCTAGGACTCCACGGTCAGCACACCCACCATTCCGAGCTGGAGGTGCGGTAGGCAGTAGTACTTGTAGCTGCCGGCTGGGGCCCCACCGAACGAGATTTCGTAGGTCTCGTCGGGGGTGACGACCATCTCGCCAACCAGCGGGCTCATCTGATTCGGCATGGCATCCTGCAGCACCAAAGCGGCGCCTGCGGGAATGCTGTCGGGCCAGAACGAGACATTGTGAGGCCCACCGCTTCTGTTGTGGAACCGCACCATGTCGCCCGCTCGGAGGGTCAAGTCACGAGGCACAAAGTGGTAGCTCGACCCGTCGAACACCATATCGATGTCGTGAACCGCCAGAGTCGTGGCCGCTACTCGGGACGAACCGTCCGCCTGCGAGGCGGATTCCCTCCCGCACCCGGCCAGCGCCACCGCGACGATGGCCAGCGGCGCGGCCAGGCGTATTACTCGCAACCCCACGTGCTTCCGGCCTACTGAATGCCCAGCTCAGCCGTGGTGAAGGGCTCGGCGTGCCCCTCGACTGCCGTCCGGACCTCGGTGACCTGCTCCGGGGTCACGGCTGGCGCGCTGTTGCCCCATGATGACCGGACATAGGTCAGGACATTGGCGACATCCGCATCTGAGAGCTGGCTGCCCCACGGCGTCATCACTCCGTTGTAGGTAGCTCCGCCCCGGGTCATCTCGCCGCTCAACCCACGCAGCACAATGCGGATCGGCACCGCCGGATCGCCCAGCGTCACCTCGGAGCCTGCAAGCGGTGGGAACGCGCCCTGCATCCCCGTACCATTGGGCTGGTGACAAACGACGCAGACATTGTTGTACACTTGCTCGCCCGCGTTGGCCGTCGGAGCCGCAGCCGGCGTCGCGGCCGGTGTGCCTTGAGTGGCCTCCTGCTGCGCCGGACGCTCACCACCGCCACCACACGCCGCACCGACCGCCACGAGACCAACAGCCAAGAACTTGATGCGCATCGAATTCAGTCCTCCAGAACGGATACACCGGTTTGTGAATGAGTTCACAAAGATAAGGCGGGGGTCCGAGTTTTGGGAGAGGCATCGAACACGACCCGGAGTCGAGCCTCGCCACGGCGTGTAAGTCGTTCTATATTGCTCGCTTACCTTGCTCCGGAGCCCACACTGTGCCGCTCACCCCACCGTGCCGCGCCCTGGGCCGGCAGTGCACCTCGCTGCCGGTCACCATCCGGGTCGGGACGTTCGAAGGCGACGATCCCTCCGAGATCGATCACGATGGAACCTGGCTCCTGGGCCACACGGAACGGGTCTCATTCCGGAAACTCTACGTGGAGGATGACGACCTCCTGGCGGACGCCGTACTCCACGTCCCCTGTCGGTACTTCAAGCCGACAGAGGGCGGTGCCACCTGTGCCGCACATGGTTTCACAGGGCCACGCCCGCCGGAGCGGCGGCGCGCTCGCCAAATACGCCAAGCAGGCAAGGACCGCTTCGTCATCATGGACCGTCACAGGATGGTGCAGCGGCACCTCCCGATGACCTCGCGCCGCCTCCCTGTCGTCGCCGAAGACAACCCGTGCGTGGGGGCGCCGTGCCGCACCGGTGACAACACCAGGGGCGCGGCCTGTTGTCGTGATCTGATTATCGAGATTCTCTGCACCGAGCGCCAAACCAAGCTCGAGACGCTGCTTCGCACGCGGAAGCCGCCCTACATTTGCAAGTTCGAGCGAGAGGAGGACGACTCCGTAGAAGTTGAGATCATCTCGGCCTGCGGATACTTGGAGGAGGGTGGAGTCGCATGCACGCTCCACGGCCGCAAGCGTGCTGATGGCCGGACGGCCAAGCCCTCGTTATGCTTCGACTGGCCGCCCAAGGACCCGAACCTCCACACCGGATGCGTCTTCCTGAAACGGCGGCGGCGCTGACCCCCGAGGGACGGTCCAGATTGTGCAATATCAGGGAGATGGGTCGTCTCACGAGGTGGCTGGTGGGACAGTCTCCGTTTCCGACACGCTCCGAGGAGTCCGCTGGGTGACCGACGACCTCAAGAACCTCTACGAGACCACGTACGCGGCCGTGGTGCGGTTCCTGTACCGCAAGGTGTGGGATCCGGATCGCGCCGAGGATTTGGCTCAGGAGGTGTTCGTCCGTGCCATGGCGCACAACCCGGACAAGCCGCGGGCCTGGGTCTTTGCCGTCGCGGCCAATCTGGCCCGCGACGAGGCCCGCGCGGCGGTGCGGCGGAAGCGTCACCTGACACTCTTGAAGAGTGACCCCACGCCGTTGACGTCCCCACAGCGCTCGGCCGAGGACCTCGTCGAGCACAATGAGAAGCTCGAGCGGATGCGCGAGGCGCTCCACGCGCTGACCCCCCGCGACCAAGAAGTGCTGCTATTGTGGGACGCCGGGTTGAGCTACCCCGAAATCGCGGAACAGACGGGGCTGGCGGTCGGTGCGGTGGGGACGACACTCGCCCGTGCGAGGCGCCGACTCGTGGATGCCTATGATCGACAAGAAGCTGAGAGACATGCGGCACATTCCTGAAGACGAACTTCACGCCTATCTCGACCAGGCCCTAAGCCGGTCACAGTGCGTCGAGATCGAGAGCCACCTCGCCT
>JAOTWK010000378.1 GCA_029862935.1 Gemmatimonadota bacterium
TCATGCATCTGCTATGGCACCTCGGGTGGCATCTCGGGCACGTGTACTACCATCGCCTCGGGATCGCCGAGTCAGGGACGGCGTAGGCGACACCTCGGACGGTCCGTGACACCGCCAGCACAGACGCACATAGGCCTCTTGGCCCTCCGCCACGAGCGTCTGATCCACGACGAAATCCCTGCTGACGAGCGGCTGCGGGTATCCCGGCGCAGGCTGAGTCGCCTCAGGTAGGACCGTTCGCCGGCTAGCAGGAGAGCGCGGCCGATCTCCCCGTCCAGCACCCACCACAGATGCGGGGGCTCGACGACCCTTCCGGCCACCCTATCGCTCCGGTACGCCGAGCCCGTTCAGGACACCGCGCATATAGGCAAAGGACTGGAGCATGCCCGGCAGTGGACGCTGCGCGTCGATTTCGTACTCGAGATTGACGTACCCCGCGTAGTCCATCGCGACCAGCTGTCGGAAGATCGCTGGTATCGGCATGACGCCTTCGCCGACGATGCACTGGCTATCCCGCACCAGGAGGTCCTTCAAGTCCTTGGCGTGGATGTCCAGCACACGATCGCCCGCATCGGTCAGGGCTTCCACGATGTCGACGCCGGTGCGGGTGGTGTGGCCGAGGTCCACGCACAGGCCCACGCGGGGATCCATGTCGCGGATGATGGGCAGCGCGTCCCGAGGGCCGGGGAAGTACGGATCTTCCGGTCCGTGATTGTGAATCGCGACCTTGATGTCGTACTCGCGCACGAAGCGCTCGATGCGAGGCAGGGTGGTCGGTGTGGGCGCAATAACCATGAGCGGCATGCCGGCAGCCTTCGCGTACTCGAAGTAGCTCCGGATGTCGGCGTCGTCGTCCTGCTGGAGCGTGATGACACCGCCGCCCACGATGGTGAGCCCCGCGTCCTCGAATTCCTTCCGCCCGGCGGCCAGCTCCTCTGGGGTGCTCTCGTACGGCAAGTGAAACGACTTGATACTCACGTACGTCGAACGGAGCGCTCGAATGGCCGCGATGGCGTCGGCGCGGCTCAGCTCGCGGAGCGAGTAACTGGCCACCCCCAGCCTGATACCGGCTGGGACGGCCGCTCCTGCACGCTCGGTGCCGCCCAACGCGGAGATGGGAAAGGTAAGTCCGGCAGCACCGATAGCGGCGGCCTTGAGGAAATCTCTCCGGCTCTCGTGATGTTCGGTCATGGTCACACCTTTGGCTCCCAGCCCGGCTCGTATTCCCGGCTCCACAGCGCCATCGCCTCAGCGTTGCCCACGATCCGCCCGGTGTGCGGATCGCAATGCAGCGCGCCACCAGTGCGTTGCGCAATGTTGCCGAGGTGACACAGCAGTTGGCTCTTGTGCCCGTCGTCGATGGGGGCGGTGGGTATCGCATCGGCCCGGATCGCGTCGAGGAAGTTCACGATGTGGAGATCGGTGAGACTGCCGCCGCCACGGGTGTCGAGAGCGTCGACCGTGTCACCGCGGATGCGGCGCGCGACTTCATTGTTTTCGCGGTCGTAGATGACGTATCCCGACCGGTCGATGACGGCGGTGCCCTCCGTTCCGTGGATCGAGGCACCCCGACCGCGGCCCTCGATGGGACGTCCGTTACAACTCCGCCCCTCCCAGGTGATGGTCGCGCCACCTTCGAACTCGAACGATGCGATCTGGGTATCGGGGCACTCCCAGTCGTCGTCGAAGTGGTAGCGCCCACCGGCGGACGTGACCTTGGACGGGAACTCCACGCCGAGTGCCCAGCGGCACACGTCGATCTCGTGCGTGCCGTTGTTGCAGATCTCTCCCGTGCCCCAACGCCAGAACCAGTGCCAGTTGTAGTGCACCACGTTGTCGCGGAACGGGGTGCGCGGCGCCGGCCCCTGCCATAGCTCGTAGTCCAGCCAGTCGGGCACCGCCGCCGGCACCCCGCGCCCGATGCTGCCGCGGGTGTTGCCGTACCAGGCACGCGCAAAGTAGGGCTTGCCGATCACCCCGTCGCGGATCTGCCGGATGACATCGATGGATTCCGGGGCGGAGCGCTGCTGGTTACCCATCTGGACGACGCGGTCGTGGTACCGCTGCGCCTCGACCAGCAACTCTCCCTCGCGCGGGTTGTGGCCGCAAGGCTTTTCGACGTACACGTGCTTGTCCGCCTGGAGGGCGAGCAGCGTCGCCGGTGCGTGCCAGTGGTCCGGAGCGGCAATGACCAGGGCATCGAGCGCCCGATCGTCGAGCGCACGCCGGAAGTCGGTCACGCCCTGGGGGCGTCGTTCTTGCACTCCGGCCACGTCGGCCACCGTCTTCTCGACGGCGCGCGCGTCCACGTCGCAGATGTATTTCACGTGCGCGCCAGCGCGCGTGAACGCCGTCGCCAGCTCGTTGCCTCGGCTGTTCACGCCCATCACGGCCGCGACGACGCGGTCGCTCTCCTGGACGGAGGCGCGCAGCGGCGAGAACCCGCTCAGCGCGGTCACGCCAAGGACGGCCGCGCCGCCTTCCAGAACGAAACGCCGGCGGTCGATGGTCTCGGTCATGGTGTGATCTCCTTGATCCTGATGTTGCGGAACCAGACGTCGTCACCGTGATCCTGCAGCACGATGTGTCCGTCCCGCTGATCGGCGAACCCTTCGATGGACCGGTACTTACTGATCGCGAAGGCGGAGTCGAACACCGCGCTCCCCAGCTCGAACTCCACGACCTTGACCCCGTTGAGCCAATGCTCGCCGTGGCCGTCGTTGAAGACGATTCGTGCCTCGTTGAACGATCCCACGGGACGCAGGGCCTTGTTCGGCCCTGGTGGCAGGAGGTCGTACAGCGCCCCGGCCGTCCGATTGGGACCGTTCTGCGCGTCGGGGTACAACGCGTCGTCCAGCATCTGATACTCGAAGCCGAGCGCGGCGTGAATCGGCGGCGCGCCGGTGGACATTTCTTCTGAAACGTTGTACTTGATCCCGCTGTTGGCCCCGGCGCTGACCTTCCACTCGAGCGCCACCTCGAAGTTGCGGTACGTGCCCACCGTCATGATGTCCCCGCCCTCGAGCGGTTGACCGTCGGCGGCCGTCGGCACGGCCCCGCTGGCGACCTTGCGAATGGTGCCGTCTTCGATGATCCAGTGTCCGGCGGGGACGGAGTCCAGGCCCACGCCTCGCCACCCTGCGAGCGACTCGCCGTCGAACAGCGCGACCCATTCCGCAGACTCGGCTTGCCGCTCCTGAGCCCGGCACGCCACGAGCGTCATGGTCAGCAGCAGCATCGAGCGAACCATCGTCATGGTGCTCACTCCTTCTCTTCGAGGTAGTCGGCGAACTGGACGTAGCGCTTGCCTCGGATGGCCTCGTTACCCAGGGCCACGGCTACCGCCGAGGTCCATCCCACCTGTTCGTCGGCGAAGGGACGCGTCCCGGTGCGCACGCTCTCGACGAACGCCGCCGCCGCGAGGAAGTTCGGATTGCCTGCCTGGTCTTCCGGTATCGCGATCGGCAGACCGGGCCCGCGGTACGGCATGTCCCCGCCCGTGCTCAGTGTGGCGCTCGTGTGGACGCCCCGCTCGATCAGCTCCTGCGGCACGGCGGAGTTGGCGCGCGCCGGCTCGTAATAGAACGCGCCGTCTTCGAGGGTCAACTTCACCGAGCCTCCGGTGCCGTAGATGTTGACCTGGTATCCCACGTTGTGGTTCCCGATGATCGAGCTGAAGACGTGGGTCCCGCCGCTGGGATAGGTGAACACCGCCTGCACGTTGTCGAAGGTCTCGCGGCCGTCGTGATAGAAGGTGATCCCGCCGGTGCCGATCACGCTCGTCGGTCCCTCCTCGAATATCCAGTTCGCAATGTCGATCTGATGCGAGCCGAGTTCCGCGAGGAGCCCGCCCGAGAATTCCCCATACAGCCTCCAGTTGATCAGCCGCTCGAGCGACGGATCGGGGACCGGCCGCCGCCAGTTGTAGTTGCGGTGCCAGTAGCCGTAGACGTGCGTCACCTGTCCGATCTCGCCGCTTCGGATCCGCTCGATCGCCTCGAGATACCATGGGGCGTAGCGGTATTGGAGTCCGGTTTGGAAGTGGCGGCCGCTGTC
>JAOTWK010000380.1 GCA_029862935.1 Gemmatimonadota bacterium
AACGAGTCGTCCCCATCGAAGGCCAGTATGCCGTACAGCGTGGCCCCGGCCAACGGTCCGTGATCGAACCGAGAGAGGTCCAGGTGGTGGGGCACCGTGTCACGGTTCAGGGTGTAGCGCAGCGTCACGGTATCGACCAACCCCGGAGCGTCCACCACCCACTTTCCGGTCCCGTCCGCTTGAAACACGAACTGCATGGTCTGTCCATCAGTATCCGTTCCCGTCCACTCACCGACGAGCGAAACCCCAGCATCGCCACGACACGCGGCCAGCATCACCACCATCCCCATCGCTATCCATCGGCACATACGTTCCTCGGCTTTCTCGAAGTCACCTAACCGAATCCACAAACGGGCGGATCCCCCCCGACCCCTTCCCCTCGCCGCTCAACATCGTCACCTGTAGGACGGTCCGTCGGTCCGGTTCCCCATCCCCGCCTCGCCACGTCCCTCACTCGAATCTATCGACACGCCGGAGGTACAACAGGTCGGCTATTCCGTTTCGCTAGCCGCCTCGCTCCACGGCGTCGGAGCCGAACTTGCGCCGAACGGCATCGACGGCCTCGGCCAGGCGACGGTCACGCTCCGTCTCGAGTGCCCCGCTCGTGTCGTCGAAGAGTCCCAGTTGCTCTTCGGTGTCGGCCCCGCTGATCTGCGACAGCGATACGCTGAGCAAGCGCGCCGGCATGGGCCGTGCCGAGCGGAGCCTCGCCATCAGCCTGGCAGCCTCGTCGAAGATCACCCGCTCGGTCGACACGCCTCGAGGCAGCGTGCGGCTCGCCCGTCGGTCGCGGAAGTCACGGTCCCGAATCCGCACGGTGATCGTTCGCGCAACGTACCCGTGGCGGCGAAGGTCGTGGGCCGCACGGTCGCTGAGGCGCAGCAGCTCGCGCCGCAGCGCGTCGTCGTCATCGAGATCCTCGGCGAACGTCTCGTCTCTGGACAGCGACTTGGCCCGCGATCGCGGCAGGATCGGTGTCGAGTCGAACCCGCGGATCCGGTGGTACAGCCAGCTACCGGCACGCCACCCGAACCACCCCACCAGCACGGCTCGCTCGTGCGGCAGCGCGTCACTCACCGTGTTGAGCCCATACCGCTCCAAGCGTTCTTGAAACCGCGGCCCGACACCCGGAATCTCACGAAGGTCGAACGTGGCGAGGAACACCGCTTCCTGTCCGGGCGGCACCACAACCACACCATCCGCGTCCGGAGTGCGATGGGGCTTCGCTCGGGCGGCGGCCAACTTGGCCACGAGCCGATTCGTGCCGGCGCCGATCGACACCTGGATCTCGGTTTTCGCCAGGACGGTGCGGCGGATGCGCCGCGCGGTGGCTTCGAGGGATTCGTGACGATACAAGCCCTCGGTCCCGGACAGGTCGAGATACATCTCGTCGATGGATGCAGGCTCGACCACCGGGGTGAACTGCTCGAGGACAGCGACAATCGCCCGGCTCTTCTCGCTGCACGCGCGACGCGACACGCCCACCACGGTCGCCTGCGGGCACAGACGGAGGGCTCGCGCCGTGGGCATTCCCGACCGTACCCCGAACTTCCGGGCCGCATAGGCGGCCGACGTGACAACACCACGTCCTTCCGGGGATCCACCCACCAGGAGCAGCTCGGCCCGGCCGGCGCCATGCGGATCGACGAGGCGCGCAACCTGCACGTAGAACGCGTCGGCGTCCACCTGGACGATGCGCGGCGGAGGTGTGGGTGAACCCATCGTTTTCAAGGTATCCCGTTCGGCCGGATCCGGCCCGGCCGTGACCCCACGCACTGTCGGGACGTGCGGGTCATGGCCATCTTCCGGTCGACGCGCAGCCGGAGATCAAGTGACCGCAGGCCCTCTCAGCCCGAAGGCCCGGGCCCAACTCGCCGCACTCGCGGAAGCCAAGCGCAAGTGGGACCGCGTGCGCGCCATCGTGGAACAGGTGGCGGCACGGCGCGGCGGCATGTTCAGGGGCGGCGGCGGGAGCCTCACGGACGGCGTGCGCATTCAGCCGTCGAGTGCCGTGCTCCTGTCGCAGCTCGGGCGGCTCGTGATCGACATCATGCAGCTGCTCGAGGAGCGGGGGTTTCGGGAATTCGCCGATCAGCTCCAGGAGCTGGCGGCACTCGCGCGCCGTGGAGAACGTGCGCCCCAGTCGGCGGCCTACCGGATGCGGGAGATCGTGAACCACGTGTACACCGGTCTCGAACTTGCGGAGCAGGGCGTGAAGGGGGGAGACCGGCATCCCGCCCCCGGGGAAGAGCCCACTGAGTCCTGAGACCGGCATCCTTCCCAACGCCATCGCGGGACCCCCTCGCACTCATCGACCTGGCCTCTGCTCGTCCACAACCGTACCTTGGACGCTAGGATCAAGCAGGAACCCCTGCCGTCTCTGACGTGGACCGTCCGTAGGACCGCCCTCTCAGCAGACCGCCACGCCATCCAGGGGAACTCGGCGGTGGAGACCCGGGAGGTTGTGTGCTACCCTCAGGTTCTTGAGGGACCACGAGACTCATGATTGAAAGGACCGGAATGCGCTGTCTACTCGTCTTCCCGGAGTTCACTGGCGGGGCGTTCTGGAACTACCGGGCTGCGTGCGAGCTGATGGGGGCGAAGTACCCCGCGAGCCCGCTGGGCTTGATCACGGTAGCCGCCCTGCTTCCGAAGTCATGGGAGTGCCGGCTGGTGGACTGCAATGTCCAGGAACTGCGCGAAGCGGACATCGCGTGGGCGGATATCGTGTTCACGGGTGGAATGATCGTCCAGCAACACTCCTCACTTGCCCTGATCGAGCGGCTGAAGGCCCGTGGGAAGACCGTGGTGGCAGGAGGTCCCGACGCCACGTCCAGCCCGCATCTCTACGACTCGGCGGACTTCCTGGTCCTCGGGGAGGCGGAGGTCACCCTGCCACGGTGGCTGGCGGATCTCGAGGCTGGGTGTGTAGAGCACATCTACGAATGCGGGGAGGAGCGAGCCGACATGTCCCGGTCTCCCGTCCCTCGCTTCGACCTGCTGCAATTCGACCGGTACCTGCACATCAGCATCCAATACGGCCGGGGCTGTCCGTTCCATTGCGAGTTCTGCGACATCGTCAAGCTGTTCGGGCAGGTGCCACGGCTGAAGTCAAACGAGCAGATACTCGAGGAGATCGAGCTGCTCTACGAGTCCGGCCATCGGGGCCACGTCGACTTTGTGGACGACAACTTCATTGGCAACAAGCGGGAGGTGAAAAAACTCCTGCCGGTGCTCCGCGACTGGCTGGAAGCACACGACTGGCCCTTCGAATTCTCCACCGAAGCGTCCATCAATGTCGCGGATGACGAGCAACTGCTGCAGATGATGCAGGACGTCGGGTTCTTCGTGTTGTTCGTCGGCGTTGAAAGTCCCGATATGGACACGCTGGTGGCGACGCAGAAGCGACAGAACACCCGCCGCTCACTGGCGGAGAGCATCAGGAAGATCCACTCCTACGGGATGGCCGTGAACAGCGGCTACATCATCGGATTCGATGCCGAGCAGGGGAGCGTCTCACAGAGCATGCTGGCCCTCATCGAGGCCAGTGCCACCCCCGTCAACATGGTTGGACTCCTCGCGGCCCTCCCGGGGACCCAGCTCACCCGCCGTCTGGCCCGCGAGGGGCGACTGCCTGAGGACTTCGCCGTCCCATCAGAGGATGCCGCGGACCAGTGCTCCGGTGGCTTGAACTTCGTCACCAAGCGGCCCCGCGCCGAGATCCTGGAGGACTACCGGCGGGTCATCTCGGAGTCATACGCCCCACGCGCGTACTTCAACCGCGTCTTCCGCATGGGCTCCGCACTCAACTGCCGGAAGAAGAAGCTCCGCCTCCCCTGGAGTGTGCGGCTGCGCGAGCTCAAGGGGTTCGGCCGCCTCATCTGGCGCATGGGCGTGAAGAAGAACTACCGCATGGAGTTCTGGCTCACCCTGGCGAAGCTCGCGTGGCATAATCCCAGAGCCCTGCGCTACGGGGTGAGCTGGATGGCCCTCTACCTGCATTTCGGCGAATTCATGAAGACGGTCCTGGCGCGGCTCGACCCG
>JAOTWK010000379.1 GCA_029862935.1 Gemmatimonadota bacterium
GAACGCGACGTCGCTCGGAGCGTCCTCCTCCGGAAGCCCTGCGGCCTCAGGCGCGAACCCGAACGCAAACCCAGCTTCCTCCGGCTCCTCTGCCACCTCCGCCGCATCCACCTCTCCTGCCCCCTCTGCCCCTTCTACACCCACACCCTCCATCGCCTCCAGCGCCGGTCCCATGACCAGCGCCGTCTCGTCCGTCAATGTGTCGGGGACACGCGTGGTGACCGGAGGCTCGGCCTCGTCGACATCCTCACGAACCAAGGACGCGAAATCCACGTCAGGCTCGATCTTGATGGCCTCGAAGCCCTCCGGCACCGTGTCGGGGATGGATGGGGTTGTGGGCTCCTCACCGATCGGCAGCTCGAGATCCGCGATCGGAGCGACGTCTTCGACAGGGACCTCTTCGACCCCCGCTTCAACGTCCTCGGGTATCGCGTCGGCCTTGAGCATGGCGTCGCCGTCGATCGGCACCCCGTCGAACTCGTCAGCGACTTCTCCCGTCGGCTCGAACCCCGTGACGGAATCGGCCTCGAACTCAGCCGGTGCCTGCAGCTCTGTCGCCTCGAACCCCATGGCGGGCATTGGCCGGTCCCTCGGCTGATCCGCTACGCCGGCAAGGCCAAACGCCTCCCCTCCCTCCTCTACGTCTCCTGCCCCCACTACCTCTTCTGCTTCTGCTGCCTCCACTCCCTCTCCCAGTCGCTCGAGCGCTGTCGTCGCCTCCTCATTCATCGGATCGACCTCGAGGAGGCGCTGCAGCCAGCCGCGCGCACCCGCAGAATCGCCTTTCCGCTCGGCAATCTCACTCAGCGATTTGAGAGCAATGACATTCTCCATGTCGAGCTCGAGCACCTTCTCGAACGCCTCCGCGGCAACTGCATCCTGCTGCTTGTCGAGGTGGCACCGGCCCAGCACGATGTGACCACTCGTGTAACTGGGTCGCTTGTCGATCCAGGCGTTCAGCACTTCCAACGCCATGTCGACCTCGCCCGACTTACGGTACGCGTCAGCGAGCGCCGCGAACCACTGCTCGGGCTTCTCTCGGAACCGCCCCTCGAGTTTGTCTATCTCGGCTTGGTATGCCATTGTCGTAGCAGAGTTTAGGCCGTGGTCGACTGCGCGAAAACGTAACTGTCCAACTTAGTAGTGCCTCAACGGGAAAGTCAACAGAAAACGGCCCGTTCTCGGTTGAGATTCGGCGTTGGGACGCTTAGACTTAGCGGCTTCACGGGATGCGGGATACGGGATACGGCACACGGATGGAAGTGAGTAACAGGCCATGATGCGAACAATGCGGGCCATCGCCCCCTGGATCATGCTGATCGTCGCGGTAGCGTTCATCGGCTGGATGGTCTTCGAAGTCGGGATGGACGTGCAGGGTCAGACCGGCGGCATTCCGCAGTCGATCGCACGCGTCAACGGTCGCGGTATCGATGCGACGATGTTCGACGCGCGAGTGCGTATTGCCCAGGAAAATCAACGGCAGCAGGGCGTACCGAGCCCCACGACCCTGGAGGATTGGCGCGAGCTGCAGGACGCGGTGCTCGAACAGATGGTGCTCGAGCTCCTGCTCGAAGAGGAGTACCGGCGTCGTGGGATCACCGTGTCTGATGACGAAGTCCGTGAGGCACTGCTGAATTTCCCTCCGCCCGAAGTACAGCAGGCACCGGACTTTCAGACCGAAGGACAATTCGATCTGGAGAAGTATCAGCGATACATCCAGTCGCTGGCCGGCGAAGCGACGATCCCGCTCGAGCAGCAGTACCGTGAGCAGATTCGGCAGGCGAAGTTCCAAACGCGGATCACCGATGACCTTCACGTGTCGGACGCCAAGTTGTGGCGGATCTTCCGCGATCGGAACGACTCGGTCACGGCGGACTTGATCGCGCTGGTGCCGTCGGTCGTGATTCGGGAGGAGACGGTTTCACTGAGCGACGACGATCTCGCGCAATACTACCGACGAAACCGAGAGGACTTCACCCAACCACCACAGGCCTACCTGAGTTTCGTCGCCTTATCGCGTCGGGCGAATGCCGATGATTCTGTCGCTGCGCTGCAGCGCGCCAACGCCGTGCGCGACGAGATATTGGGTGGCGCCGATTTCGCCGAGGTCGCGCAGCGGGAATCCGCCGATACCATCTCCGCTGCAGAAGGTGGCGATCTGGGCGAGGTCGAGTCAGGCCAGTTTGTGCCGGCATTCGAGCAAGCGGCGCTCGCGCTCCGACCAGGCGAGATCTCACAACCGATCCTGACACAATTCGGCTACCACATCATCCGGCTCGAGTCCAAGCGCGGCTCGACGTTCCATGCGCGGCACGTGCTCATACCAATCGAGTTGGTCGGAGCTCATCTCGACCAGGTCGACCGACGGGCCGATTCGCTGGACCTGTTCGCAGCCGAGTTTGACGACCCAACCGTGCTCGACACCGTGGCCGCTGACCTCGGGCTTTCGGTAGCGCAGGCACCTCCGTTGCTCCAGGGCAACCGCCTGCAGTTGGGTCGGTTTCTCGTCCCCGACGTCCACATCTGGGCGTTCGAAGCGACGAAAGGACAGACGTCGCAGGTCATCGAGACCGATTGGGCGTATTACGTGTTTCGCGCGGACAGTGTCTTACCCGAACGGGTACCACCACTGGATCAGATTCGCGACCAAGTCCGGCGGGAGGCACTCCTGGAGCGCCAATGGGAGGGCACACGGGAGGTTGCCAGCCGAACGCGCGAGCTCGTAGCCGCCGGAGCAGATCTCCAAACCGTGGCCGACTCCTTCGCGGTGCGAGTGCAGCGGGTCGGACCGTTCACCCGACTCACGCCGCCTCCGGCGCTCGGGGACGCCCCGGATGCCCTCGGCGCCGCATTTGGATTGAACGTTGGGCAGGTCGGTGGCCCGTTCGAGTCGGAGTTCGCAATCTACTTTGTGGAGCCTCTGCGGAAGGTCTTTGCCGACAGCGACGCCTTCGAGGCACAGAAGGCCGAGCTGCTGAGTCAGGTGGCTCAGCAAGCTCGCAACGCCCGTGTCCAGTTGGTGATCGCAGCGATGCGGGAACAGGCAGACGTGGTGGACCAGCGGGAAGAGTTGGAACGCGCGCGCCGTCGGGCGCAGAGCCAGCAGGTGCCGGGGAGTCCGTTGGGATTCTAGAGCCTTCGGCCTTCAGCTGTCAGCTCGCTCCGGTCGTCACTCGAAAACCGGCGCAGCTAACAGCTGACCGCTCACTCCGACAGCTTCTTCGGCTCCCCCTCGCGGTTGGTCTCTGGCGGTGCGTCGAGCTTGCGTGGAGGCGGCACGTCGTCTTCGATGCTGTCCTTGACGTCGCTAATGCTCTTCTTGAACTCGCGGATCCCCTTCCCCATCGACGATCCGATCTCCGGCAGACGCTTCGCACCGAACACCAAGAGCAACACCACCAGGATCACGAGGAGTTCGGTCATTCCGAGGTTGAAGGGCATGGGCGCCTCGTGGTTGAGCTTTCGGCTGTCAGCCATCAGCCGTCAGCTGATTCTTGCTCGCTTCAGCTACCGATCACCGACTGCGATCAGCTGAGGGCTGAACGCTGACAGCGATCAGCTAGAACAACGATCGCGCAAGCAGGTACGCGAGGATCACTCCCACGATCCCCAGAAGTGACACTTCCAGCGCGACCGGTCCTACCGTAAAGCTGAAGATAATCAGATTGATGCTCAGCGGCCCCACCGACGGTGCCACGGTCCACGTGAAGAACTCTTTGGCGGGACCCTCGGGCAGAAAGCGTTCGAGCAGCGCGGAGAGGAATCCCCCAATCACGAACCCGACGCTCAGCACGCCGAGGTAGAAGAACGGACGACGGGGGCCGATGGCCATAACCTATTTTCGCCTCTCCACCACGTAGGTGATGCAGTCGCGCAGGGCATCGCGTGCCCGGCTCTGCGCCAACGCCGCCAGCTCCTGCTCGGCAAGCAGCGCCAACTCCTGCGCCCGCGCGTGTGCCGCATCGATTCCGCCCCGACGGCCAACGAGAGCCACAACCGCTGCAATCTGCTCGTCACTGGGCTCGGGGTCGCTCATGAGTGTCT
>JAOTWK010000381.1 GCA_029862935.1 Gemmatimonadota bacterium
CTGCGGCACGACCGCTGAACACATCAAACGCATCCGTGATCTGGTGGCGACCATGCAACCGCGGCAGTCCCACGCTGTGCTGCTGCGCCACGAGATCGTTCCTCCAGAGGGCGTCGAGCCGGTGCCCCTAGCTGCGCGCTCGGGTTGGGGCCGCAAACTCGCTGCCGGCGAGTTCGTGCGCAATGTCGAACTCGTTCCCACCAAGGGATGGAAACCGGATGCGCTCGTTGCACAGAGCCAATCGCTGCGGGACGCGGGCGTAGATGCAGTGAGCATCTTGGACGGGCCACGGGCACAAAGCCGCATGGCAGCCATCCCCACGGCCACCGTCATCGAGCGGGAAGTCGGTATCGAGACGATCGTCCACTACACCTGTCGCGATCGCAACATGCTAGGGATGATCAGCGATCTCCTCGGCGCGGCGGCAGCGGGACTTCACAACCTGTTGCTCGTGACCGGCGATCCACCACGGCTCGGTCCATACCCCGATGCGACCGCCGTCTTCGACATCGATTCGATCGGCCTCACGAACGTGGTGTATCGGCTCAACCATGGACTCGATGCGGGCGGGAACCCGATCGGTGAACCGACGCGCTTCGTGATCGGTGTCGCGGTCAATCAATCCGCGTTCGACATCGATCGGGAGCTGCGCCGATTGTACTGGAAGGTCGACGCTGGAGCGGAGTTCGTCGTGACCCAGCCGGTGTTCGATGCCAAACAGCTAGAGCAGTTCGTGCGCCGTACCGAAGAATACAGGATTCCGGTTATCGCCGGCCTCTGGCCACTCTTGTCGCTACGAAATGCCGAGTTTCTCGCCAACGAGGTGCCAGGACAGTCCGTACCAAACACATTGATCGCGCGCATGCGACAGGCGCAAGAAAAAGGGGCGGAAGCGGCGCGTGATGAGGGAGTGGCGATCGCCCGCGAGATGCTCGCTGCAGTCCGTGGGGCAGTCCAGGGCGTGCATGTGAGCGCTCCCCTCGGCAGGGTGGACGTGGCGCGTGAAGTGTTGGAGTGAGCAGACCAACCGGTGCGTCTCAGGAACTCGCCGCGACCGCCTCGAGCACCCGCCGATATCGCTCTTCCGGCCGTCGGTATCCCAGGTTACTGAGATAGACTTTGTCGACGCCCAGGTTGCGGAGCGCCACAATGGTCAACGCGCAGATCTCCTCAGGCGTCATGCCAGCCTCGAAGTCTCTGACAACGCCCTCCACAGGGACGGGGAAGAACTGCCGTAGCCGCTCGAGGGTCTTGAGATTCGCCGAACGGTAGAGAAACACACCGAACACGCCCGGCCACCGGACGTCGCGGCAGCGCAGCTCATCGACAAACGCCGCAACTTGCGGGAGCTGGTGGTGCGATACGATCTGCGTCAGGAAGAAATTGCCAGTGAATCCGGACGCCAGCAGATAGTCCACCTGTTCGGTGGGATTCCGTAGGGGATTTGCCCATCCGCCGAGCTCGAGTTTCGAGTGCCGAGCCCGGATCCGCTGTCGGAGCATGTAGGCGAACTCGAGACAACGGGGCGGGCCGACCGTCTTGTCTCCGCCGAGCACGGTGAGCGCGGGAAACCCATGTGTTACGGCACGATCGGCGTACATGAGACAGTAGTCCAGCGTATGCTTGCACGTCAGAAACGGCACGAGCTTCCACGCCGTCACGTCACCGGCCAGATTGGTGACCAGATGTCTGAGGTTCTCCTCTTCTGATTCGCCGACGGCGTTGTCAGTGAGGAAGATCGCCGTGTCGTGCCTCGCCAGGCGGCGGACGGAGTGGTACATGTCGATCCACGTATCCATGCCCTGCTGCGCCGTCAGTCCCGTTTTGGGCGGACGGAGCTCCACGGCAACCAAAGGACGCTGGTCGCACAGTCGTGCTGCAATCGTGGTGTGAGAGCTCATAGTCGACATCTGCCATGCGCAACCTACAAATTCCGGGAACCGAAACACAATCCGTGGCACCGAGGAGGGGACATGCGAGCTGTGTTGATCACGGGTGCGTCGCAGGGGATCGGTGAGGCCATCGCCCTTCGCCTCGACGGCCTCGGGTTTCACGTGTTTGCAGGTGTTCGCTCCGATGCTGCGGGGCAGGCCCTTCGCCGTAAGGGATCGCCTAGCCTCACACCTCTCCAACTCGACGTGACCGAGCCCCAGAGCATCGCAAGCACGGTTGCCACCGTCGAGAGTCGCGGACCCTACGAATTCGTAGGACTCGTGAACAACGCAGCCGTCTCCACTCCAGGCCCGCTGGAGTTCATGCCGCTCGATGACGTGCGAGAGCAACTCGACGTCAACCTGTTCGGCCCGCTCGCCGTGACGCAGGCGATCCTACCATTGATCCGTCAGGCCGGAGCAGGCCGCATCGTCAACATCAGCTCGATCAACGGCAAGCTGGCGCAACGCTACATCGGTGCCTACTCGGCCTCAAAGTTCGCACTGGAGGGTCTGAGCGACGCGTTGCGACAGGAACTGCGACCTTGGGGCATCCGCGTCGTCGTCGTCGAGCCAGGCGCGATTGAAACGCTCATCTTTCAGACGTCCCGGCAGCGTGGCCGGGCACTCGCTCAACGCCTGCCACCGCAAGCCAGAGAGCTCTACGGCGACGTCATCAACGCGCTGCTACACCGACCGGGTCGCACCCCTCGCCATGCACTGCCCCCCCACTTTGTGGCCCGCCGCGTTGCGCATGCCCTCACCGCGCGCCGACCACGCGCCCGCTACGCCGTCGGGTGGGACGTCCGGGTCGCACTCCTCCTTCAACGCATCCTGCCGAGTTCGCTGCTGGATTGGCTCCTGGCTCGCTGAGTCCATATCGACAAAGACCTCATTTGACTTTGCGATACAAAGTACTTTATAATATGTACTCCAGCTCCCGACCGTGTTTCGGCTGTCGGGGTAACGCCGAATGATGCGAGGGAACACGTGACGCTCCGCACCATGCTGCTGCTCTTGGTCACCGCTGTTCTCATTGGCGTAACCGGCGACCTGCTCCTTCGCCCGGCCCCGTGGGGTGTGGGCTTCTCCATCTGGATCGGGATCGCGATCGGGGCCGCCCTACTCTTCCTCGCATGGACCCGGGTGTCGCCACCACGCACATTGCTGATCCTCCAGGGCGTGGCGTTCGGTTTCGCGATGTGCCTCGCGTGGCGCGATGCGGCCAGCCTCACTGGCTGGAATGTGTTCGCGACCGCGGTTGCCTTGGTGCTAGCTCTGCTCCAGGCCCGGGGGGTCGCCCTCTGGTCCGCACGCGCATTCAACTACTTGAGTGGAATGCTGAACGCCGGCCTCTCGGTCGTGCTCGCCCCAGTCATCTTGTTGGGACGTGAGCTCTCCGCCGATAGACCCTCGGAACCACAAACGACGAAAGTGCTGCGGGGCGCGTCGCTAGGACTGCTGCTTGCCCTGCCGATCGTCGTGGTGTTCGGCGCGCTCCTGATCTCGGCCGATCCACTGTTCGAACGGTTGGTTAGACGACTATTCGACTGGGACTTCGAGAAGCTGATGTCACACGCCTTTGTCATTGGCGTGCTCACCTGGCTGAGCTTCGGGTTCCTCCGGGCGCTGGTCCGTGCCGACACTGACGATCCCGAGATCGCGTTGCCTCGCGCCAAGTTCTCCCTCGGTAGCCTGGAGGTAGGTGTCCCGCTGGTGGCGGTGACGCTGTTGTTTCTGGTCTTTGTGGCCCTGCAGGCACGCTGGCTCTTCGGCGGAGAAGAGGTCATTCGTGCAACCGTCGGGCTCACCTATGCGGAATATGCCCGCAGAGGGTTCTTCGAACTCATCACCGTTGCAGCTCTCGTGATTCCGTTGCTCATGGTGGCCGATTGGGCAATCGGCGACCGAACCCCTTTGACGACACGGCGCTTTCGTGCGCTCGCCGCAACCCAGCTCGTTCTCGTCGGAGCCATCCTGGCGTCTGCCGTTGCCCGACTCTGGTTGTACCAGGATGCCTACGGCCTCACCGAGACACGCCTGTATGCAGCGGCGTTCATGACGTGGATCGCGCTCACCCTCGGCTGGTTCGGCCTCAGCGTCTTGCGGGG
>JAOTWK010000420.1 GCA_029862935.1 Gemmatimonadota bacterium
CGGCGAGGTCGTCTCACCGCGTAGGCCGAACGACTCGTTCGCACCCGCCCGCGAGTACACTCGGTAGACTTGGAGATTGGGATCCGCATCGTGATCCCAGAACAGGAGAATTCCGAGCGGGAGGTCTGGATCACCGCTCGGCTCGAGCTCGTAGAAGAGGTTCTGCGGCGCCGGCAGGAGCGGGCCCACCGGATCCTTGTCGCAGGCCACCACGACGAGTGAGATCGCTAAACCAACAGCCAGCTTCCGCATATCCGTTTCCTCCAATGCCAAGGGCTCGCAACGTAAAACTGCACGGAGCGTGCCTAACGGCATATCGTAGTCAAACGATTGCCCTATAACAGCTTATATGATGGTACTCGATCGCGCTGTGTCCACCATCGAGGACATACGGCCGGACCGATGGGCCGCCGCCCAATCGATGCGGACGACCGTGCTTTGCCTGTTACCGCAACGTCCGCTGATCGTATTGGAACTTGAGTTCCGGTTGGTCCGTGAGCGAGATGAAGAAGTTGAACGCGAAGTTCCCGTTTGGCGCCTTGAGAAAGGCGAAGGTCGCACGCCATCGGTGTAGGTCTCGGCTGAGCCGCAGCACGTGTTGGCCGAACTCCTTGAGTGTCATGTTGTACTGCGTGCTCCAAGAGACCGACCAGCTGGCGGTTGGCGCGAACGAAATGGCCATACCCAGCGTGCGGTTGGCGGGTGTCTCGATGATCTCGCCGGTATCGATCGCGCGGGGCCGCGTGCGGGAGTCGTCGTACGTGAAGGACGCCTGGAATCCCCTGCCCCGCCGCTGTCCGTAGCCGTCACCTAAGCCCCGGTCCAACCTGGTGGGCGGTCCGAAACCGGTCCCCCTTGGCTGAACCGGCTCTTCGGCGTCGAGGAGCTCCTGCTCTGACTGACCCTCGGGAGCGCTCGTCACGTCCCCACCTGTGAGCAGGGCGAGCACGCTGCTGAAGGTGCGGGGAGACAGGGTGAACCGCGTGGAGATCGACGTCAGAAACGGATCGAACCGGGTGGTGTCGTAACCCACCGGCCCGTCCCACAGGTCGTGGCTCATCGACAGCGAGAAGCCCGGCAGGAGGTCACTGGTGAGGCGGTTCGTCAGTCGTTGAGTTGCCCACCCGTTACGCCCTTCCTCCTTGGCCTGCTCGAAGTCGTACTCGAGGGGCGAGGTCTGGATACTCAAGATCTTGAGCTTCCGGGCCTGCTGTTGGCCCTGCGCGGCCGCGGTATCCCCGGGAGGAGGCTTCAGCTTCCCTTCGAACGTCTGGGAGAGCCCCAGGCTGATCCGCTGCACGGCGGGGCTCAGGCGCTGCGGATTGCGACCGGTGGGATCGAGCGCGTTGGCGTACGCTTCAGGAACGGTTGCCGAGGGTGCGTAGCTCCAGCTCAGGAAGGGTGACACGGAGTGCCGGATGCGCGACAGCGGACCCACACCGGGGAAGAACCCAAAGAACGTTGGCGTCACGCTCGCGCTCACCGAGAGCCGCTTTCCCTGCGAGACGAAATCGCCTCCCGTGAAGCGGTTTCGCAGCAGGAACGCACCTCCGGTCGTGTTCCGAATACCGATGGACGGCTGGAGCTTCCAGCTCGAGGGGAACAGGATCGGCAGGTTGATCCCCGTGTTCCAGTCGACGTCGGTGCGGAAATCCTCTCCGTAGTACCGGGTGACCGAATCGCCGGGGCTCGTGGGGTCCGGGAGGACGATGGCCTGCTGATCCCGCGACGTCCAGAAGTCCGTGACGCTGATATCGTTCGCCCAGTTCCACCGACCCACTCTGAGCGGGGTCCGAAACGAGAAGCTGGTGTTGCGGGAGTCGGTGAAAACGCTGTCGACGATCTCCTGTCCTCCCACGGTTGGGAGCGGGACCAACACGGGGGGGCCCTGGTCCAGCGTTCGGGAGTTGGTCAGCGAGAACGATGGTGACCACGTGGCGTCGCCCCATAGCTGAATCGGGGATGGCGTGAGACTCAGACTGGGGAGCGTTTGGGTCACGGTGCCGTTGCTGAGATCCTGCCGGTGATTGCCACCGAGCGAGAGCGTGCCCCAGCCGAACTGCTTGCTGAAGTTGATGCTGCTGCTGAGCGTCGCCGTCTGCAGGAACGGATCGATGGAGTTCTGCTCGACCACTCGAGCGCTCGTGGCATAGTCCACGTTGGCCGTGAGCCGAGTGCGCGAGTCGAAGGACTGCTGGTGCATCCACTGCAGGCGCATGGACCGGCCACCCGGCGTGCTGCCGACCCCCTCCTCGAAGATCTGGGACGCAGAGATCTGGCCACTGACGAACCGGTTCAGCCAGCGGTATCGCGTCTGGCCATTCAACCCAACGTAGTTGCCGGAAAACCAGTCGAGCGACGCCTGGAAGTCCACGTATTCGTTGATCGCGAAGTAGTAGCCGATGTTCGAGACGTGCCGGCGATACCCCTCGTTGGGGCGCACGAGATCGTTGAAGCCGAACCGCGGGACCAGCAAGCCGCTGTGCCGCCCGGGACGTACGTCTTGAAAGATGAATGGCAGCCAGAGTATCGGGACGTCCCGCACGTACAGCACGGCCGGTCGTGCCACCATGATGGTGTTGCTCACCCACTTCACCTTGCCCGCGCTGATGTGATAGTGCGGCGATGGGTGATCGCAGCTCGTGATCCGATTGCGCGAGCCGTAGAGCCGCGTGGAGCCGGAATCCACTTCGAGCCCCCCCCGCAGATACCAGGTCACTCCGGATTGGAGGAAGCTCGTTAGGGCGCTGGGAACGGTCCCGCGGTGCTCGCATGTGTCGTAGCGCATGTCCTTGCCGACCAGTACCGTCCCCTTGTCGAACAGCGTCGGTCGCGGTATCCCTCCGGCAACCAGCCGGCAGTCAGATTGCGCGAAGCTCACCGTGCCTGCCTCGAGTGTGCTTCCCTCCCGCTCGACCATGGCCGACCCGACCAGCACGATCTCCCGGCGCTCCCCGAACAGGGTGATGCTGTCGCCCGCATACCGTGTGGAGCCGTACCCCGGGAGGGAGAGCAGCCTGGTCAATATGGAATCCGTCTGCGGGAACGGCCGCGACGGCGCCGTGGGGAGGCCGAGTCGCCGCGCAGCGGCGGTGTCGACCGGCTGCAGCGTCGAGTCGCGGCGGACCACGGCTGAATCCCGCGGGCCGATGGTATCGCGCGGCAGGGGACGCACGCGTTCCTGCGCGCTCGCTGGCGAGGCGAGTACTCCCGCGGCCGCGAGCACGAGAGCGCTCTTGCCGAGCATCCGGCCTGCCCCTCGCTTCCGCGCGATGCGCGACACCAAGATCCCGGCCTCGTACAGCAGCAGGAGCGGCCCCATCATCATCATCATCGAGAACACGTCGGGGGGCGTGAGGAGCGCCGCCACGATTGCCGCCAACACCAGGGCGATCGGTCGCTGCTTGGAGAACGTCCGCGGTGTCACGATGCCTAGAGTGGACAGCAGCACCATGACGATCGGGAGCTGGAACATGATCCCGAATGCCAGAATGGTCTGCGTCGCGAAGCCGAAATAGGCATCGGCCGTGATGATCCACTCGAGATCGCCGAACCGGAATCCGTACAGGATGCGGAAGACGGCCGGCAGAACCCACAGATAGGCCATCGCCACCCCGGCGAGAAACAACCCGAGGCCGGCAATGAGCGCGGGCACGATGTACCGCTTCTCGTGCTCGTAGAGCGCCGGGGCCAGGAACTTCCAGACCTGCACAAAAACCACGGGCGATGCCAACACCGCGCCGATGA
>JAOTWK010000382.1 GCA_029862935.1 Gemmatimonadota bacterium
CGGCGGTGACGCCGTGGTCATCGGTGACCGTGAGGGTAATGACATGGACGCCGGTGGGCAGCTCTATCTGAAGCTTGGCGCGCGGCCATCGCTCGGGCCGGCCGCCGGCCTTGCCGCGGACACGCCGCCGTCGCCTCTTCGCATTTGATTTCAAAGCTGTTTCGGGCGGCATTTTGCCGTATCATGGAGTGTAATGACCGTCGTTTTGCTTATTCCGTCCGATGAGGAACGATGACCGAGAAGGGGTTGAAGGGAACTGGCAATGTTCACGACGGCCACCGCGGCTTTTGTTCAGAACTGAGGACGAGACGTGCCGTGAGCGGTAAGGGTCGGAGCACACTCGCAGTT
Source organism: Gemmatimonadota bacterium (assembly GCA_029862935.1). Next base: position 349 of record JAOTWK010000382.1, read on the forward strand.
CAATTCTTCAGGGCGATTGTTATTGCGGTCATTATCACCCAGTCCGCCGGCCCTGCAAGATCGGTCGAGGACGCCCCGACGCTTGAGGACGTCCCGACGCTTGAGGACGTCCCGACACTTGAGGACGCCCCGACACTCGAAGACGAGCCGACACTCGAAGACGAGCCGGCACTCGAAGACGAGCCGACACTCGAAGACGCCCCGTCGGGCATTCTCGACGCCGGACACGCGCGTGCCTCCGCAGGCGTGCGCGGTCTGGGCGCCTGGATCGATGGTTTCTTCTCCGACAAGCGCTACGAGGCGGAGCTCAACGAGTCCTATGTGCGGGTCAGAGTTGACAGTTTTGCCGAGCACTATGAGGGGGCGGAAACGGACACGAAGGTCCGGCTCCACCTCAAGCTGCCCGCCTTGAACGACCGGCTGCGGATCGAGGTGCTGAGCGCCGGCGAGGCCGAGGAGGACACGGCTGTGACCGAAGATGCCGCGGGTCCGCCGCCGTCGGACCTGGCCCTGGACAGCATCACCGCCGCCCTCTCCTACTTCTTGCGCAACGACGAGGAGCGCTCGATCAGCGCCCGCGTCGGCCTCGACTTCGACGGTTACGACCCCAACCCGTTCGTCGGCGCGCGCTATCGCGAGCAGGTCGAATTGAACGACGACTGGGATTTCCGTTTCGTCCAGCGGCTCCGCTACTATTCGCTGGACGGGCTGGAATCGCGAACGACTCTTGGTCTCGACCGCGGCTTGCCCGACGACATGCTGTTCCGCTGGGAAGTCGATGGGACCTGGCTGGAGGAGCAACCGGAGTATTTCTATGGCGTGAGTTTTGCCGTATTCCAGCCGCTGGACGCAAAATCCGCCGTCGAATACCAGATCCTCAACTCTTTCCTGACCCACCCGCACCGGCTCGACCAGGTCACTCTGCGATTCCGCTACCGCCGGCAGGTCTGGCGCGACTGGCTGACCCTCGAGGCCGCCCCGCAGCTCGCCATACCCAGAACCGGCGCCTACGACCCGGTGCCCGGCTTCCTGTTCCGCGTCGAGATGACCTTCGGCGGCTAGATCTTGATCCGCTGGGGTGGATTCGACGCCGGGCGGGGCGCCGCTGCCATCAGCTGGTGCCCCGCGGTCCGGGTGACCGCACCTCAGGACCCCCAGCGGTTCTTGGAGACGGTCACGACCGCGCTGTCCGAAGCGACGGCGCCGTGGTCGTCGGTGACCGTCAGGGTGAAGACATGGACGCCCGCGCCCAAGTCCAGCTGCACAATCGCACCGGTCCCGACGGTCTGGCCGTCCTTGGTCCAGAGATAGGACAGGACCCCACCTTCCGGATCGCTGGAGGCCGAACCATCGAGGGTCACCAGTGTGGTCCTGCGCTTGACGCTAACCGACTGGTCCGGCCCGGCGCTGGCGACCGGCGTCTCGTTGATCACGGTAATGACCATGCTGTCTGTGGCGGTGGCGCCGTGATCGTCGGTGACGGTCAGGGTGACCGTGTGGACACCGACGTCGAACGGCCCGACGACGGGGTTCGCCCCGGCGGCGATCTGCACGCCGCTCAGCGTCCAAACGTAGGTAAGCGCGCCGCCTTCCGGATCGGAGGAGCCGGCGCCGTCAAGCGTCACCGTCTGGGCGTGGTTCGCTGTCCGGTCCAGTCCGGCATTGGCGAGGGGCGGAGCGTTTGTGACCGTCACGATCATGCGGTCCGTGGCGGTTGCGCCCTTGTCATCGGTCACCGTAAGCGTGAGCGTGTGAACGCCGACCTCGAACGGTCCGACGACCGGATCGGCCCCAGTCGCGATCTGCACGCCGTTCAACGTCCAGGCATAGCTGAGCGCAGCGCCCTCCGGATCGGAGCCTGAGCCGGCGAGCGTCAGCGACTGGGCGTGATTGACCGTCTGGTCCAGCCCGGCGTTGGCAACCGGTGCGCGGTTCAGCACTGTCACAACGACCTCGTCGGTCGCGGTGACGCTATAATAATCCTTCACGGTCAAGGTGATCGTGTGAACTCCGGCGTCGAATGGCCCCACCACCGGGGTTGAACCAGTGGCGATTTGCACGCCGCCGACGCTCCAGACATAGGACACGATATCATTCTCGGTATCGGTGGAATCCGAACCGTCAAGGGTCACGGCTTCCAGGGTCTGGACCGTCTGGTCCGGTCCGGCGTTCGCGACCGGCGAATCGTTGGTCACCGTGAGCATCATTTCATCCGTGGCGCTGGCGCCGTGGATGTCGGTCGCGGTGAGTGTGATGGTATGAACGCCGATCACGAACGGGCCGTCGGTCGGCGTCGGTCCCGTTGCGAAATCGGGGCAGTTGGGATACTCGCCAGGGGCTGTCTCGGTGGGCGCCGGTTCGGTCTCGCCGGGAGCGGGCGAGGCCGCACGGCAGTAGTCCACACTCCAGACATAGGTCAGGGCATCGCCCTCCGGATCGAATGTGGCGGTGCCATCGAAAGCCACCAGTTGCGTATAGTCCACCGTCTGGTCCGGTCCGGCGTTGACCACCGGGGGCAGGTTGGCGATGACGGTCAGGATCATGTCGTCCGAGACGCTGGCGCCGTTCCGGTCGGTCACCGTCAGCGTAACCGCATGCACGCCGGCGGCAAGCGGGCCGACGGTCGTCTTCGGATCCGACGCGATCTGCACGCCGTCCACACTCCAGACGAAGGACAGAATCGTCCCGTCGGGATCGTGGGATGCTGTGCCGTCAAGCACGGTCGTATTGCTTTCGGCGATCGACTGATCCGGCCCGGCACTGGCGACTGGCAGCTGGTTCGGCGAGGTGGTAAGCGGCGAGCCAAGGAGTATAGCATCCGTTCCGTCCGTGAAGGTCGAAGCGAATGTCAACTGCCCGGTCCCGTTGAAGGCGTTGAACCACGAATAGCTGCCCAGGCCCCCGTAAACAGGCATGATCGTCCCGATCGTCCGGTAGTCCCCGCTCTTCACCTCCACGGATTCGCCCACGCGTGCGATCAGCGAAAGGCTTCCGTCCACCGTGGCGGCCCACAATCCATAGGTTCCGCTTTCGCGAAGCTTGGCAAAGAACGCGATTTCACCCGAATCGTTGAGAGAGGGACCCATGACCAGGATGTCGAAGGTTTCGCCCGCCGTTCCCGGTGCCGGATCGCCTTCGCGAACGACGAGGTTGAGGCTCCCGGGCAGGCCAACCCAGATTCCGTGATCCCTCGTGGGATCGACTATGTCCAGCGAGGCATCGAACGCGACCTGTCCCGCGGCATTGAAATTGATGTGGTTGAAATAAAGGAACGGCTCTGCAGCGGTGCCGGGAGCAACATCGTCGGTCAGGGCGACCAGGCTCAGGCCGGTGGCATCCTGGATCCACAACCCGGCGTCGCTGTAAATGTCGGCCTGATCAAGCGGATCGATATAAGCGGTGAACACGACATCGCCGGTCTGGTTCACTACGAAAGCATCGAATCGGTAGGGGTCAAGGTAGTCGTCCTGGTATACCGGCGGGGGGGTCAGGCCATATCCGTTGAAGGCCCGGAATACGCGGCCGCCTGTTCCGGGGGCCTCGTTGCCGAGGCGGGCCACCAGTTCGATGCCGGCGGGGCCGGCGTTCCAGATTCCCTCAGCGAGGCTGGGATCGGGATCGGTCGTGGTGGCCCAGAATGCCGTATAGTCCGAACTGGTGGAGGTGG
>JAOTWK010000383.1 GCA_029862935.1 Gemmatimonadota bacterium
GTGGACCGAATACCACGCGTTCATCGACACGGCGAAGGCGCGCACCACGATCACATTCGGTGGTGGACTGTATCTCGACATGCACGGGCACGGGCACGAGGTCCAGCGCCTCGAGCTCGGGTACCTGCTGACGGGAGCGGAACTGGCACTGACCGACGCGGCGCTCGAGGCGGGAGCCTACGAAACAGAGAGCAGCGTGCGTGCCCTGGTCGCTCGATCTGACTCGAGTTTCGCGAACATCGTGCGTGGCGCGGTAAGCTTGGGAGGCCTTCTGGCTGCACGGGGGTACCGGACCGTGCCCAGTCCGGCAGAGTTGGATCCGGGTGGGGCGCCGTACTACAGTGGAGGCTATAGCACGGCACGCCACGGGTCGCGGGACGGCGGTTCGGTGAGTGCGATCCAAGTGGAGGCTAATTGGGAGGGTGTGCGGGACACCCAGGCCGGTATTCAGGCCTTTGCCGACTCACTGGCCTCAGCGCTTGTTGCCTACTTCGAGGTGCACTTCGGAAGTCACTTGGCCGCTCCTGCGGCGGCTTTGGTGAGTAGACCGTGAGAGGGATGTTGCGCCGTGAAACACGCTAGACGTCTTCCGAGACTGTGGATCTGCGGTTTGGCCCTGACCGTCCTAAGCTGCCGGTCGTCACCGACCTTGGTGACACCGCCGGCACCGTTGCCGGGCAGCGAGGCCATCGAGGCCACCGTGTTCCTCATCGGTGACGCCGGGAAATCGGCTCCGACCGGCGACCCGGTGCTGAGTACGCTGGGGCGGATGGTGCGTGAGGATCCGGGTCGGGCCACCGTGGTCTTCTTGGGTGACAACGTCTATCCGTCCGGCATTCCCGCCGAGTCCGATCCGGGACGCCACGCCGCCGAGCAGCGGCTCGGAGCGCAGATCGACGTCGTGGACACGACGGTGGCTCATGGGATCTTCGTGCCGGGCAATCACGACTGGGCGGCGTCGGGAGACGATGGATGGGAGGCCGTTCAGCGACAAGAGCAACTCATCGCGCAGCGTGGGCGGCCGTCGGTCGGGATGCTCCCAGGCGGCGGATGCCCAGGGCCCGTGGTGGTGGATGTCGGGACCAGACTACGCCTCGTCGTGTTGGACACCGAATGGTGGCTGCGGTCCGGACCGAAGCCGGTTGGACCGGGATCCGACTGCTTGCCCAGCACCGTAGGTGGCGTGGTGGATTCGCTCCGTGGAGCGCTCAGAGATGCCGACGACCGGTACCTCGGGGTGGTGACGCACCATCCCCTGGAGAGCGGAGGGATACACGGTGGTCACTTCGGGATCCTGGATCACCTGTTTCCGCTCAGGGCGTGGAAATCCTGGCTCTGGGTTCCCCTCCCGGTCATCGGCTCGGCGTATCCCGTTGCGCGCATGTCAGGGATCTCGTCGCAGGATCTGACCAGCAGTGCATTCGGAGTGATGCGGGATTCGCTCACGGCGGCTTTTCGGGTGCGCCGGCCGCTGTTCTATGCTGCCGGTCACGAACACAACCTCCAAGTGCTCGACGGCGAGTGGGTGTCCCATTTCCTGGTGAGCGGCGGCGGATACTACGGGCACACCACCCGCGTGGTCCATGTAGACGAGTCGCGGTACGCCGAAGCGGAAAGCGGCTTCATGCGGGTCGACGTGCTGCGTGACGGGCGGGTGCGGCTCGGTATCATCACCGTGACGGCGGACGGCAACGCCACCGAGGCGTTTTCGATGTGGCTGGCGTCGGCACCGATGTGAAGGAGACCTAATGTCCCGACTCGGCGGTAAGTGGCGCGTCCGAGGAACGGCAGTGGCGCTCTGTCTGGTGTTCACCTTGGTGAGCCAGGCGGAAGCCCAAGAGCGGCCACCAACTCGGACGCCTCCCGACTCGGTACGGATCGTCGCCGGCGAACGTTACCGCGCCGGAGGGACGCGCCGGTTCTTCTTCGGGAAACTCTATCGGGATCTGTGGACCACACCACTCATGGTCGAGGTGCTCGATCTCGGGCGCGAGGGTGGTGGCCTCACGCCAACGACGGCGGGCGGTGGCTTCCAGACCAAGTCGCTCCGGTTTCGCGGCGCGGACGGCTTTGACTACGGGTTCCGCTCGGTGGACAAGGATCCGGCCGTGTTGCCGCCCGAATTCGCGGGAACCATCGTCGAGGACATTGTCCAGGACCAGATGAGCTCGCAGCACCCGGCGGGACCGGCGGTGGTGGCACCGCTGCTCGAGGCGGCGGGCCTGCTGCATACGAATCCTCGGTTAGTGGTGCTCCCGGACGACCCCCGTCTCGGCGAGTTCCGCGAGCGGTTCGCCGGCACGCTTGGCTTCTTCGAGCGCCGGGCCACGGTGACGGGTGCGCGGCCCTTTGCCGGCGCGGACGAGATCATCGACGGCTACGAGATGATCGACCGTGCCCGGACGAGCCCCGGGCAGCGTGTGGACGTGCGGACGCTCCTCAGAGCACGGCTGTTCGATCTTCTGATCGGGGATTGGGACCGCCATCGCGGGCAGTGGAACTTCGTGCTGCGCGAGGACGCCACGGACACGCTGTGGGTACCGTTGCCGGAGGATCGCGACCAAGCGTTCGTGCGGTTCGATGGACTGCTGCTGAGCATCGCCCGACAGTACGCGCCTCAACTCGTCAACTTCGGCGATGACCTGCCCAGCGTCCTTGGATGGGGATGGAACGGGCGGGAGGTGGATCGTCGCTTCCTGGTGGGTGTGGAGCGGTCGGCGTATGACTCGACAGCCGCCGAGTTGGCACGACGCATGACCGACTCGGTGATCGATGCATCGGTGCGGGCGCTCCCGGCCGAGTACTACGCCATCGACGGAGCACGGCTGGCCCGGGCGCTCAAGCGGAGACGTGACCGGTTGCCTGAGGGCGCGGGCAGCTACTACCGTCTGCTGGCAGGCGAGGTCGACATCCACGGCACCGACGTCGGCGAAACCGTTGTGGTGGATCGTCACGCCGATGGCCGAAGTGACGTGGCCATCTACGCTGGTGAGGTGGGTGACACTTCGAGCAGCCCACCGTACTACCGCCGCATCTTTCACCCGAGGGAGACCAACGAGCTTCGGATTTACCTCTACGGAGGTCGAGATCGAGTGATCGTGACGGGAGCCGGCGGGATCCCGTTGCATATCGTATCCGAGCGGGAGGCGGACGTGGCGAATCGGTCGGCCGGTGGAGGCGTGCGGCTGTACACCACGGGACCCGTCCAAACCGCTGGTCGGGTCCGCGTTGACCGGCGATCGTACACGCCGCCGCCCAAACGATTCCCCACGGAGCTCCCGCCGAGGGATTGGGGCCATCGCTGGCGATCGCAGGTGTGGGCCGGATTCGGACCCGACGTGGGGTTGTTCGTAGGTGGCGGGGCAACTGTCGTCGACTACGGATTCCGGAAGATTCCCTACGCCTCGCGGCTGTCCTTCCGGGGTGGTTTCTCGACGGGTGCCCTCACGGGCCGAGCGGAATTCTCCGGAGAAGTGTATCGCCTGAATTCCAGGATGCGCGGGCGTCTGGACGTGGCGCTCTCCGGGATTGAGGTGCTCCGCTACAACGGTCTTGGCAACGAGGTGCAGCTGACGCAACCCGAGGATTACTACCGGGTTCGCCAGCAGCTCGTGTCGGTTGAGCCCGCCGCGGTGCTGCCGCTTGGCGCCAGGACAAAACTCACCGTGGGACCGACGCTCACCTTTTCGCGCACCAGTGAGCAGCAGGGTCGTATCCTCACCGATCTCGATCTGTACGGCGAAGATGGGTTCGGCCAGGTTGGCGTTCGCGGCCAGGTGGACCTGGACACGCGGGATGTCCAGGCGGCGGCGACGCGCGGGGTACGGGTGACCGTGGGGGGCAGCGTCTACCCGTCAATTTGGGATGTCGAGGAGTCGTTCGGCGAGGCGCATGGCGAGGCTAGCACCTATCTGTCGCCTCCCGGGTTCCCACTCAGGCCGACTCTCGCGCTCCGAGCCGGGGGCAAGAAAGTGTGGGGTCGGTTCCCGTTCCAGGAGGCGG
>JAOTWK010000027.1 GCA_029862935.1 Gemmatimonadota bacterium
GCTGAGCTCGAGGGTTCCGCCACCGGCCGTGACGGCGAAGTTCACCGTCACATCGACAACGGCGCTACCGCTCCCGTCAGTGACGAGGACAGCCGGAGCCTCTGTGACGGCCGTGCCTGCGACGGCCGTCTGCCCGTCGCCGGCCTCGAGGATCATGGCCGTGGCGCCGCCGGGGCCGGTCGCGCTGGCAGTGAAGGTGACTGGATCAAACGACTGTGCTGAGGCAGTGAGAGAATTGAGTCCGACCGCGGGCCCCAGCACCCAACTGCCCACGGCCGCAACACCATTGGCGTCGGTGACTGCGTCCGCACCGGTGACGCTGCCGCCACCGGCAGTCACCGCAAACGCGACTGCCACGTCGGGCAGCGGATTCCCCTGCGGGTCGGTCACCCTCACGGTGGGGGCAATGGCCACTGCGGCTCCGACCAGCGCACTCTGCCCGTCACCGTCCACGATGATGAGCCCAGGTGCCTCCGCGGTAGCGGTGAACGCCGCCGTCACGCCGGGCAAACGGGCCGTCGTGGCCTCGACGAGCTGTGTGCCCGTCCCGCCGAGGGTCCACTGCACGGAAGCGCGGCCTTCGGTGTCAGTGAGCGCGGAGGTGGCAGAGAGAGTTCCACCGCCGGTCACGGCGAACTGCACGAGCTCGTTGACCACGCCGCCCCCGTCGCTGGCTGTGAGCCGAGCCACGAGTGGGTCGGGCAGCACGCTCCCGACCGGTCCGCTCTGCCCCGATCCCGATTCGGCCTCCAACGCCGCCGGAGCCAGTTGAATGGTGATCAGCGCCGTGTCGGCTTGGCCGGTGAGCAGCGTTGCCGTGATGCGCGCGGTGCCGCGCTCTGTTCCCGCGAGGACCCGGCCGATTGTCTCATCGGCCACTTGGGCTTTCGAAGGATCGGCCGAGGCCCACCCGATCGGAGTCCCCGGAAGCGGAGACTCGTTGTCGTCAAACGCTTCCGCCGTGAGCAGGACCTCGTCACCCGCGATGACGGTGGTGTCAGGCGTGAGAATGCGGACTCCGGCCGCATCGGCTCCGGTTCCCGTGTACACGAAGGTCACGTCGATCGGGACGACGCTGCTCGGATCCGTCCCCGCCGTGACCGGGATCGGCCCGGCTTGGAACACCGTGTCGCCCGCCGGCGAAATGAGCTTGATGGTGAGGAGGAACGTCTCGTTGGCCGAGAGGAGCACCACGTTGAACGACAGATCGACCGTCGAGTCACCCGGTTGGATCGGGACAATGGTGTCAATCGCCGGGGTCGTCTGTCCGGATCGTTCTAGCGTGACTCGTGCCTGGGCAAGCGGTATGAGCTTCGCGTGGCCGCTCTCGAACGAGGGGGCGAGCGCGAAGTAGCCGGTGAGCCCCTCCGGGCCACTTGCGTCGCCCAGGCAGCTGCCGACAGCCGCTGACGCCGTGACGAGCAGCGTACCGAGGCGGAGGCGCCTCGAACCACGAGATCCTAGAAAAGGCAGCATTCGCTGTTAGACGACAAAACCACGATTGGTGATGTCGCAAAATGTGCGCCCTGGGAAGGCGGTCGGCAAGCAAGTACGCGCAGTGGGGATCTACGTCCAATCCGAGTCCGACTGTAGGAGAAGCGCAACAATCGAGCGGATTGCCGTGGCTGCCCGTCCGAACAACGGCTCGGCGGCGCCAACGGCGGCAGAGGCATCGTACTACCTCGGCACCGGAACTCCCTCCTCCAGCCAGGCCATCTCGTTGGACATGAGGCGTTGCGCGGTCTTGTAGACCATCACGTCGTCGTTGTCGAACAACTCGTCGAACCGCTGCGCGATTTCCCGCCGCGACATCGCGCAGAACGTATTGGCAAGCGTCGCCGCCGTGCCGCTTCGTGCGCGTTCCTCCGGCGACTTGCTCGTCCGAAGCATTTGTGCCCGTGAGCACGCGGCACTCATAGCGAACAGCTCAGCACCGATGTCGACCAGGCGAAACAGGACCGCCTGACGTTTCTCCAATTTCGGCCCGAACCGCACGATGGCATGGAACAGCGACCGCGCGAGGCGGCGTGATGTGCGATTGACGTAGCGCATGTGTTTGGCGAGCGGTCCGAACTCACCGTACCGAGGCCACCGTCCCCAGCCGAACCAGCGGGTCGGATACCATGCCGCGTAGTACACAGCCGCTTTGAGAAACGCGCCGAGTTTTGCCCCGGTCGATGCATCTGGGTCGGCAATGGCGCCCGCCACCTTGAGGTGCGTGTCCACGACCTCCCGCGCGATGAACAATCGCATGATCTCACTGGACCCCTCGAAGATCATGTTGATCCGGAAATCGCGCATCATGCGCTCCACGGGTTCCGCGCGCTCGCCACGGGCTTTGAGGCTCGACTCCGACTCGTAGCCACGGCCGCTCCGGATTTGCAGGGTGTCGTCGATGATCTCCCAGCCACGCTCGGTGTTCCACATCTTGGCGATCGCCGCCTCGAGCCGGATGTCGAACTTGGCCTGATCGGCCATCAGGGCCGACAGGTCGGCAATCGCCTCCATCGTGAACGTCGTCGCCGCCATCCGACCCAACTTCTGGGCAATGGCGTCGTGTTTCCCGATGGGGTGTCCCCACTGCACCCGTTCCTGGCTGAATCGGCGGGCGATACCGAGCGACGTTTTGGCTGCTGCGGCCGACGTCGCCGGCAACGTGAGCCGACCCGTGTTCAACGTGATGAGTGCGAGCTTGAGTCCTTTTCCCTCACCCCACAACACGTTCTCCTTGGGCACGCGCACGTTGGTGAAACGCAGCAGCGCGTTTTCGATGCCGTGCAGCCCCATGAAATGGCATCGATGGGCAACCTCGACTCCGGGCCACGCCGATTCCACGATGAACGCGGTAATGCGATCATCGGGCGTCCGGGCCATGACGACCATGATCTCTGCCACAGTCCCGTTGGTGCACCACAGCTTCTCACCGTTCAGCACGTAGGCCGCGCCGTCGGCGGTCGGTGTAGCGGTCGTCGTGATGCGCGCGGGATCGCTCCCTACGTCGGGTTCGGTCAACGCGAACGCACTGATCGCGCCTTTCGCGAGCGGCGGCAGGTATTTCCGTTTCTGTTCTGGGGTGCCAAAGAGCTTGAGCGGTTGGGGCACGCCGATCGACTGGTGCGCCGACAGCAGGACGCCGATCGAACCCTCATACGACGTGGCCATGGCCACGGCCCGATTGTACATGGCCTGTCCGAACCCGAGGCCCCCGTACTCCTGAGGGATCTTGATTCCAAAGCAGCCGAGGTCTTTGAGCGCCTGGACGATGTGCGGCGGAATCTTGTAGTCCCGATCGATCGCGGCCGCATCGACATTGGCACTGAGGAACTCGTCGAGTGTGTCGAGCCACGGTTCCGCCCGCTCGAGGTCCGCGGCGGGAACCTGAGGAAACGGGTGGATCAGTCCCACGTGCATGCGTCCGTTGAAGAGTTGCTTCACGAAGCTGGGAGCCGTCCATTCGGTCTCACGCGCCGCTTCCGCAACCCGTCGCGCTTCGCGTTCGGTGATGTGGGGTCCGGGGCTCTGCACCGTGTTCGGTACGGCAGTCGTCATGTATGAGTCCGGGTGGGTCGTCGAGACGTTGGCTCGGGGCGATCCGCTCCGTCATCACCCGAGGCTGGACCGGAATATACCTTGGCCGAGAAGTTCAGTTGCATGTTCCCAGTTGCGTCCCTCAGCGCACTGAAGCAACATACGCTGCACTCCAGCGCAGGTACGTCGTCATGAAAGCTCTCGCAACGAAATACTCGCGAGCGGTCACCAGCGTGATCACGCTCATGCTGATCTGCACGGCGGGTCGGGTCGGTCACGCACAGAGTCGGCCGCTCGACGTCGATGCGTTTCTCAGCCTAGACCGAGTATCGGATCCGCAGGTGTCGCCGGATGGTCAGTCGATCGTGTACACGGTGACCGCGACGGACCTGGACAACAACAGTCGCTCGACGGATCTCTGGCTGACACCGATCGACGGCGGCGCATCCCGTCGGATCAGCGACCAACGGCGCGGCGGTCGATCGGGTCGGTGGTCGCCAGATGGCAAGACGGTGGCCTACGTGACCACGCGGGGTGGTACACCTCAGATCCGACTGCACACCGTCGCCACGAGGCGATCCCGCGGTGTGACGTCGTTGGTGAATGGTGCAGATGGCATTGTATGGTCGCCCACAGGGACGCATCTGGCCTTCGTGTCCGACGTCTATGCCGACTGTCCCGACGATGCCTGTAACCGGGAGCGGGCCGATCGTGCGGCAAATGCCCTGTCACAAGCGAGGGTGCACGACGAGTTGCTGTTCCGTCACTGGAACAGGTGGGAAGACGGTCTGCGAAGCCACCTGTTCGTCCTGCCGATCCCGCGGGGCCTCCCAGTAGACGTGACGGCTGGGGCCGATTTCGACGTCCCTCCACCCCCGTTTGGCGGATCTTCCGATTACACCTTTCTCGCTGACGGCCAGTCACTGGTGTTCGCAGCCAAACGCGGCACCGATCAAGCGTGGCATACCAACGTCGATCTCTACCGAGTCGGCATCGAGGGTGGGGTACAGGAGAACTTGACGTCCGCACTGGGTGGAGCCGAGGCGCACCCACTCCCGTCCCCGGACGGGCGGTTACTCGCATTCCTGTCGCAGGAGCGAGCGGGCTTCGAGGCTGATCGTTGGCGGCTGATGGTACTCGACTTCAGGTCCAATCGCGTCCGTGAAGTGACTCGTGGGTTCGACCGCTGGGTCAGCGAGTTCTTGTGGCTCCCCGACTCGCGTGAGATCGTGTTCACGGCGCAAGACCGGCACCGGAACGCCGTGTTCCGAATGGGAATGGCCGGATCGCCGGAGCGGATCCTGTGGTGGGGGAATACGAGTCAGATCTCGTTGGCTGGCGATTCGCTCCTCGTGTTCGTCAACGACGCGATTGACCGGCCGGGGCAGGTGTACGTCTGGGATGTGCGGCAGCGTAGCGAGCCACGACCGCTCACGACGTTGAACGCGGAGGTTCTCGCAGGCGTGACCATGCAGCCCGCCCAGGAGATCAGTTGGGTCGGAGCCGACGGGAACACCGTCCACGGCATGCTGGTGCGGCCTCCACAGTTCCGACGAGGGGAACGGTATCCGCTGCTGGTCCTCATTCACGGTGGTCCTCAGGGCGCGTGGCGAGACAACTTCCATTCGCGTTGGAACGCGCAGATGTTCGCCGCGGGTGGCTATGTCACGGTATTGCTCAACCCGCGCGGATCAACAGGGTTCGGGCAGCGGTTCATCGATCAGATCTCGCAGGACTGGGGCGGGAAGGTGTTCATCGACATCATGTCCGGTGTCGAGCACGCCGCGCGATTCCGCTTCGTGGATTCCACACGAATCGCGGCTGCCGGTGGCTCGTACGGCGGATACATGGTGAACTGGATCAATGGAAACTCGACGCGCTTCGACGCCCTCATCTCACATGCCGGCATCTTCAACATCGAGGCGTTCTACGGGGCCACCGAAGAGTTGTGGTTTCCCGAGTGGGAATTCGGCGGACCACCGTGGACCAACAGGACCTACTACGAGCAGTGGTCGCCGCATCGGTTTGCCCAAAACTTCAAGACCCCGACCTTGGTGTTGCATGGTGCGCTCGACTATCGCGTGCCTGATACCCAGGGATTACAGATGTTCACCGCCCTGCGCCGCCAGGGTATTCCGAGCCGGCTCGTCTACTTCCCCGACGAGGGTCATTGGATCAGCAAGCCGCAGAACCAACGCCTGTGGTGGACCGAGATCCACACGTGGCTCGCCCGCTACCTCCAATCAGGGCTGACGCCCTGAACCCGTTGGGACGGTTCTCGTGGCGGCTGCCTGCCGTCTATATTCGCTGAATCCATGGCAGCGATGACTACGGCCGTACCGGCGCTTTACCCCTCCCGTGCTGCAGCTGGCGCACAGCTCGGTCGCCATGTGTATCAGCGGGTCCGTCCGCCCCTCCTTGTGCTCGGCGTGACGCCGACCGGCGTGGAGATCGCCGCCAACGTCGCGAAAGCGATGAGCTGCCCGTTCGACGTCATCGTGGCCTCCCACGTGCGGGTCGAGGGGACGGGCATTGTCGGGGCGATGGCGGAGGACGCTGACGCGGTGCTCGATCCCGAGTTCCAGCCTGGCTTCGGTGTCATCGACGCGCTGAACCAGGGAATGGAGAACGCCCGTCGTGCCATCAAATCGGAGCGGCTTCTCTTCCGTGGCCCCCGCCCGCTCCGTGCCGTGACCGCGATGACTGTGGTGGTCGTGGACGGGCAGCTGACGACGGCGTGGAAAACGCTGGCCGCCGCCTCCGCAGCCGAGGAGGCGGGGGCAGCCGGAGTCCTCATCGCCGCCCCGGTCAGCACGCAACTGGTGCACGATCTCATGGTGGCAAAACGGGTCGATTTCGTGTGTCCCTCCGTACTCGCGGACCCGGCGGGCCATCCTCATCCGTTTGGTGATCCGGGGGATCCCAGCGCCGAACGTCTCCGAAGCATTGTCGTCGCGCGCGAAGCGGCGTAGCGCCACGCTCGTCGTCGCGGTCCTTGCCATCAGTGCATCGTCACTGACGGCGCAACTCACTCCGCCCGAGACCGGGGGCATTGTCGCGCTCGACCGTCTGTTGCAGCAACTGGGAGAGAGTCGTCGGGTGTTGGTTATCGGGGCCCATCCCGATGACGAAGACACTCGGCTCTTGGCGCTCGCGGCTCAAGGCCTCGGCGCTGACGCGGCGTACCTCTCGCTGTCGCGCGGTGAGGGTGGACAGAACCTGATCGGTGACGAGCTGGGCGTCGCGCTCGGTCTCCTGCGCACGCGTGAGCTCGAGGCGGCACGACGCCAGGATGGCGCACGCCAGTATTTCACCCGCGCGTATGATTTCGGCTATTCCCGCTCGCTCGAGGAAACGGCAGTGCAGTGGCTGCCTGATTCAGTCCTCGCCGATGTCGTTCGCATCGTGCGCCGCTTCCGACCACATGTGATCGTATCGGTCTTCTCGGGTACCGAGCGGGACGGCCACGGTCAGCACCAGATGGCCGGAGTCACGGCCCAACGCGTCTTCGACGCCGCTAGCGACCCGGACGCCCACGGATTTGATGAGAAGTTGCAGGCCTGGCAGCCACTCAAGCTCTACCGGTCCACACGATTCGAGGTGTCGGCGACCACGCTGTCGCTCGAGACCGGTGGGCTGGACCCCCGAAGCGGGCGCTCGTATCACCAGATCGCGATGGCGAGCCGCAGCCGTCACCGTTCGCAGGACATGGGACGCTTGCAGGAGATCGGACCGCAGCGGACCCGCCTCGCGCTGGTCGAGGATCGTACCGGCGCTGGCGATGCCGGTCTCTTCGCCGGCATCCCGCGGGACACCACGTGGATCGTGCGGTTCGCAGACTCGCTGCGCGCGCACCTGTCGGCGGCACGGCTGGCGGACGCAGCCGAACCTTTGGCACATGCACTCGGGCGCGCGAGACGCGAGCATCGTCCACGCCACCAGCGAGAGCTCCTCATGCGGGCCTTGGGCATCGCGGCAGGATTGGTATTGGACGCCACCGCGAACCGTGAGGTCGTTGAGCCGGGCGGGACCGTCGAGGTGACGCTCCGGCTCTACAACGGAGGTACGAATTCGGTTCCCTTTGAGCACATGCGGTTTCGGGCGCCGCCAGGTTGGACGGTCGAGCAGACGGATTCCGCCGGATTCCTCGAGCCGGGAGCGGCGATCGACGTCACCCGTGCGCTCACGGCGCCCGCCGATGCGCAGGTCTCGCAGCCATACTTTCTGCGACGCGATCGTCGCGGCGCACTCTACGACTGGGATGGAGCCGACCCGTCTGTCCTCGGTGAGCCGTTCGAGCCCGAACCGCTGTTCCTGACCGTGACGGCATATGTGGCAGGCCAGGTGGTGGTGGTACAGCGAGACGTGACCCACCGACACAACGATCAGGCGGTTGGGGAGATCCGTCGGCCCGTGCGGGTGGTGCCGCAGCTCGAGGTGAGACTGGAGCCACAGGTGCTGCTCTGGTCAGCGGATGGGCCCGACACCCAGGACTTCACGGTGACGCTGAGTGCGAATGGGACAGATGACGTGTCCGGAGAACTCGCCCTCGAGGTGGATCGATGGGGATCCCCGCCGACGCAGTCGTTTGCGCTCGATGGCCGCGGCGCGAGCCAGAGCTACACGTTTACCGTGCGGAAACCCACCGGCGCCGCTCGCGACACGGTGTCGGTCCGGGCCGTGGCTCGCACGGCATCCGGCGACGCATTCGATGCCGGGTTCGAGGCGATCCAGTACGACCACATCGATCCCGTGTGGTATCAGGAACCTGCGCGGGGAGTCATTCGGCTGGCACCGATCGCAGGTCCCGACGGTCTCCGTGTCGGATACGTTCGTGGGGCGGCCGATCGTGTGCCGGAAGCGCTCCAGCGAGTTGGGTTGGACGTGGAGGTGATGGACCAGGGTGTTTTGGCCCGCGGCGATCTGTCCACATACGACGTCGTGGTCATCGGCAGCCGCGCATACGAGACCAATGCCGCGCTGATCGAGCACAACGACCGCC
Source organism: Gemmatimonadota bacterium (assembly GCA_029862935.1). The sequence continues at coordinate 8,531 of JAOTWK010000027.1, forward strand.
TGCTCGCCTATGTGCGCAATGGTGGCCGTCTCGTCGTGCAATACCAGCAGTACCAGTTCGTGCGTGGCAACTATGCGCCCTACCGGCTCACCATCCGGCGTCCGCACGACAGAGTGACGGACGAGACCGCTCCGGTACGGATGCTCGAGCCGACGCACCCTGTGTTCCACGCGCCGAATCGGATCTCCGAACTCGATTGGCTCGCGTGGCCGCAGGAGCGGGGACTGTACTTCGCGAGCGAGTGGGACGGTCGGTACACGCCGCTGCTCGAGATGAAGGATCCGGGCATGCCACCTGTCCAGGGAGGTCTCCTGGTGGCCTCCTACGGGGAGGGAACCTACGTCTATACGGGCATCAGTTTCTTCCGATCGCTCCCCGCAGGGACGCCTGGCGCGTACCGACTCTTCCTCAATCTTCTGGCCTACGAGGGTACGGATGGGCGATAGGTCCATTCGTCGAGCCACGTGGCGCGTCGTGTTGATTCGCGTGATCGGCGTGCAGGCGGTCACCCTCGTGGTGCTGTGGTTGCTTCAAGCCCGCTACGGCTGGTGAAGGGCGCAGCATGCATCCCATAAACTGGATGATCGTCGGCGCGTATCTGGCGTACGTGCTGGTGGACGGCGTTCGGCGGGCCAAGGGCACGGGGCAAATCGAGGGGTACTTCCTCGCGGGGCGGAGCCTGCCGTGGTGGGTGGTGGGACTCTCCGTCATGGCCACCCAGCTTTCGGCCGTCACGTTGATCGGAACGACCGGCCAGGGCGCGACCGACGGCATGCGGTTCGTGCAGTTCTACTTTGGACTTCCCATCGCCATGGTAATTCTCGGCGTGACACTCGTGCCGTTTCTCCACGGCGCAAAGGTGTTCACGGCCTACGAGTACCTCGAGCGACGGTTTGACGCTCGCACCCGCTCGCTCACGAGCTTCTTGTTTCTCCTGTCACGTGGCATGTCAGTTGGGACGATCCTCGCCGCTCCAGGCGTTGTCTTCTCTGCGGTCTTCGGATGGGATCTGCTGTGGTCGGTCGTGCTCATCGGTGTACCCACCGTGATCTATACCATGATCGGCGGGGTGCAGGCAGTTGCATGGATCGATGTCAAGCAGATGGTGCTCATCGTTGCCGCGCTCGTGGCGGTTGTTGTCGTCCTGCTGGTCCAGATGCCGGTCAGCCCGGACGAGGCGCTGCGCGTCGCCGGAGCGACCGGTCGACTCGACATGTTCGACTTCTCCTTCGATCTGAGCGAGACGTACACATTTTGGTCTGGTCTCATTGGCGGAACATTCTTGATGTTGTCGTACTTCGGGACTGATCAGAGCCAGGTGCAACGGTACCTCGCGGCGCGCTCGGTCGATGAAGCGCGCACCTCGCTGCTCATGAGCGCTTATTGGAAGATCCCTCTGCAGGCTCTGGTGCTGTTGGTTGGCGTCCTCGTCTTCGTGTACTACATCTTTCAGCCCAGTCCGCTGTTGTTCAACCCGGCACACGAATCCCAAGTGCGGAGCGCGGAGACAACGGTGTATCAAGGGTTGGAGACGCGATACCTTGAGATACTGGGGTCGCGGGAAACAGCGGCGCGCGCGGCCGCCGACTTGCGGCGCGCGGGCGACGTGACGGGTGCAACAGCGGCGCTCGAGACGTTCCGCGCCACCGATGCAGAAGCGCAGGCAGTACGCGGGGAGGCGTTGGCCCTAGCAGCGCGAGTCACGGGTGAGTCGTCCAGAGATGTGAACTACGTGATTCCCCGCTTTGTGTTGCAGGAGCTCCCGATCGGCCTTGCGGGTATCTTCATCGCGGCGGTCATGGCAGCTGCCATGTCGAGTATTGCCGCCGAGCTCAATTCGCTGTCGACGGCGACGGTCATCGATTTCTATCGGCGGTGGTTTCGACCTGAGGGTAGTGATGCACATTACCTCAGGGTCTCGAAGATCGTAACTGGCGCGTGGGGGGTGTTTGCGTGTGCGGTGGCGATCTATGCGGCCACGTTGGGCTCACTCATCGAGGTGGTCAATCGATTTGGCTCATTCTTCTACGGGTCGATCCTTGGCGTGTTCTTACTCGCCATGATTCCCGGGTCGCGTGCGATCGGCGCCTTTGTGGGCCTGCTGGTCGGCATGGGGGTAGTCGCGGCCGTCACGTTCGGTGCGCCGTCCGTGTCCTTCTTGTGGCATAACGTGGTCGGTGCGGTCACCGTCGTCGTAATCGGACTGGTGTTGAGCAAGACCACGCGCACCCCAATGAGCTCCATGCCATGATCGGATCAGCGCACCTCAAGCGACTGTCCGTGCTCATGGCGACCGCCTTCGTGGACATGCTCGGGTTCGCGATGATCTTCCCGCTTCTCCCGTTCTATGCGCTCCGGTTGGATGCCAGCGAGTGGGTCATCGGCTGGATGATTGCGAGCTTCAACATCATCCAGCTGGCGTCGGCGCCGATTTGGGGCAGGACGTCCGACAACCTCGGCCGCCGCACGTCGATTCTCTTCGGGCTCGTGGCGTCGGCTGTGGCGTTCTTGGTGTTTGGGTTTGCGACGAGCATCTGGATGCTCTTTCTGTCTCGCATGGTGCAGGGATTTGGCGGCGGGACGACCGGAGTCTTGCAGGCCTACGTTGCCGACGTGACCGAGCCCAAAGATCGCGCCAAGGCACTCGGATGGCTGTCGGCGGCGACCGGATTGGGCGTCATGATCGGTCCAGCGATTGGATCGCTCGCGTTCAAGTTCGGGCCTGCCGCGCCAGGAGTCGTCGCTGCCGGCCTCTGTTTCCTCAACATCGGTTTTGCGTGGCGCTGGCTACCAGAGTCGTTTCCGGGCCGGCGCGGTGATGAGGGGCCTCCACGTCCCATTCGGACGATGATCTTCGAGGTGATTCGCTCGCCAGGATCGGAAGTGTCCCGTCTGATCTGGATCTACGCGTCCGGCATGCTTGGGTTCATGTCGATGACGAGCGTGCTGGCATTGTATCTGGCAGCCGACTTCGGCGTGACCGAGGAATCGATCTTCATCTTCTTCGTTTACGTAGGGGCCGTCGGCGTGCTGATGCGCGCCGTCATGCTCGGTAAGCTCGTTGACTGGTTGGGTGAGGTGAAACTCATGCGAGTCGGCGCCACCGTGCTTGCAATCGGCCTCTTGGCCATTCCGCTGCCGCGCACGGTCGTGACCTTGGGGCTCGTATTGGGCTTGGTTCCCATCGGTACGGCCTGTCTCTTTCCCGCGGTGTCGGCCCTCATCTCCCATCGCGCAGCCAAGCATGAGCTCGGGCAGTCATTGGGTGTGCAGCAGGCATTCGGCGGTGTCGCCCGAGTTGCCGCGCCCATCTGGGCGACTGCTGTCTACCAGGCGCTCGGACAGGCGATCCCGTTCTACATCGCGGGAGGCGTCGTCGCACTCGTGGTCGTGCTTGCGGCCACCGTCAAGCCCGTCCCGCCTCCGGTACCGGTAGCCAATCCCGGGTGACGCAATGAGCGCGATGCGTGTGCACGCATCTGCCAGGCGGCTACGTACGCTCCTGCTGCCGACGATAGACGACCTTCCCGCCCAGCACTGTCATGACGACGTGGGTATCGAGAATGCGTTCCGGTGCCACGGTCATGATGTCCTGACTCAAGATCACGAAGTCCGCGTATTTCCCGGGCGAGAGTGAGCCCGACACGTCTTCCATGAAGCCGGCGTAGGCCGGCCAAAGGGTCATGCTTTTCAGTGCCTCGTCGCGCGTGGTCCGCTCGCCCCCGAACCAGCCGCCCGCGGGCCAGCCGGTTTCGTCCTGGCGCGTCACGAATGCCTTGAAGGAAATGAGTGGATTCGGATGCTCAACGGGAAAGTCCGAGCCGTTCGGGATCACGACGCCGGTGTTGAGAAGTGTGCGCCACGCGTAGGCACCTTGCACCCGGGTCCACCCCAGCCGATCGATCGCCCAGTACATGTCGCTGGTCTGATGGCTGCCCTGCATAGACGGGATGACGTCGAGCTGAGCGAAGCGCGGGATATCCTGGAAGTGAAGGATCTGCGCGTGCTCGACGCGGAAGCGGTGATCCGACGTCGGCACTTCGGTCAGTGCCGACTCGAACGCGTCCAGCACGAGGCGGTTGGCCCGATCGCCGATGGCATGCACGTTGAGTTGGAACCCCTGCCGTAACGCCCGCACCGCGACCGCGCGCACCCGCTCGGGCGCAGTCGTCACCAGACCTCGGTTGTCCGGATCGTCGGCATAGGGTTCGAGCAGTGCCGCCCCACGGCTCCCCAGCGCGCCGTCCGACGAGATCTTGATGGACCGGATCCACAGGCGGCCGTCGTACAGGCCGGCTTGCGGTCCGCGTGCGAAGTAGCGGTCGAGTGTCTGATCGCCCGACGAAATCATGACGTAGTTGCGCAGATCGTAGCGGCCGTCCTGGGCCAGCTCCTCATACAGATCGATGATCTCTGGTCCGACACCCGCGTCGTGCACACCGGTCAGGCCCCATTTGTTGGCCTCGCGGACTGCTGCCAGGATCGCTTCGCGAGTCTCCGATCGGGCGGGGCTCGGAATGACGCGGCTGACGATTCCCTGTGCTCTGTCGATGAGCACGCCCGTCGGATTGCCGTTCGCGTCCCTGATCACCCGGCCTCCATCGGGATCGGGCGTCGCTGCGGTCACCCGCGCGAGCTCGAGCGCTTTCTCGTTGACGAGCGCCGCATGGCCATCTACGCGTGTCAGATACACCGGATGATCGGGGACTGCCCGAGAAAGAGCCTCCATGGTGGGAAACCGGGTGTCTGCCCAGTCGTTCTGATCCCACCCTTGTCCGGTGACCCACTCGCCGCGCGGCGTAGTACGGGCACGTTCGGCTACGCGTTCGACTACCTGCAAGTACGAGCGGGTTCCCACCAAGTCGACGCGTCGCAGCGCGGCACCGAGCCCGGCGAGGTGCACGTGCGCGTCGACCATTCCGGGGATCACCGTGCGACCCTCGAGGTCCGTGCGGGTCGTGCGATTCCCGGCGAGTGCCTCCACGCCGCGTCGACTCCCGACGAAGATCACTCGCCCATCGCGCACGGCCATGGCCTCGGCGAGGGGACGGTTGGCGTCTACCGTGTAGATACGTCCGTTGTACAGGATCCAGTCAGCTGGTTGCTGCTGCGCCGTGAGGGGTACGGACGCCAGCATCAGCGCAAGGAACAAATGTCGTGCGTGCATAGAAGGTCTCACAACGTTGTGTTCGGGGTGGCTAGCAGTCGTGGCTCAAAGATGCCGTTGCTATGCTGCACCACTACGGTCGGCTGTTCGTCAGGTGACGGCGCAAGAAGTCGTGCATCTTGTCACGATACAAGTCGCCACCGACGTCATAGGTGTCGTTGTGTCCTGCATCGGGGAGCAATACCAGCTCCTCTGCTCGCCCCGCATCAGCCACTGAGCGGCCCATCTCGACGGGCGCGATCCAGTCATCCATCCCATGGAAGACGATGAGTGGGATTGAGAGCTGCTCGGCGCGCCGCAGGTTGTTGAGTCGGAGCGTCATCAACGAAGTCGGTACGAGGGCGTAGTGCTTCTTGGCCATGTCCTTGCCGCTGGTGAACGGGGACTCGAGCACCACCGCGCGTACGCCACGTTCTGTTGCGAGATACAATGCCACCGCAGCGCCGATCGAGCGCCCGTAGACGCCGATGCGCGTGCTGTCGATATCCGGATGCGTTGCTAGGAAGTCCCACGCGGCCAAGGCATCGCGATACACGCCGCGCTCGCTGGGGCGGCCTTCACTTTCACCGTAGCCGCGATAGTCGAGTGCGAGCACACCCATGCCAGGTGGGCGGAAGTCGCGGAGGATCGAGCCGATGCCCCCGATCGTCTCCATGTTGCCGTGAAACCAGATCAATCCGGGGGCCTTACCAGTGTCGGGTCGGGGGACGGGCGGCAGATACCACCCCTTGAGCGCCACGCCGTCGGACGTGTAGACGGTCACGATCTCGCCTTCCGGAAGACCGACGGTGGCAGGCGGGGGCAGCGGTCCGGACGGGCCAGGGAAGGCCAGTCGATCCTGAAACCGCCAGGCCAATAAGATGGCAGCGGCGTAGACCACAATGAGAATGGCCAGGACCCTGAGACCGATCGTGAGCATATATGAAAGCTAATCAGTGCTGGGCAGGTACCAGAAACCTCTCGGTGCATGCGCGTCTGGCTGCGCCGATCCAGACCCGCACTTCCGCGGGTGTCGGTCGAGCTCGGCCCGGCAGACGCGCACCTCGTGTCCGCGGTGCTTCGTGATACATCCGCCACAGCGTCCCCGGATGTTGTCGCGCCAGTTGGCACACGGTCATGACATCCAGCGCGGCAAGTCGGGTCGCGTGCGGGACGCCGATGCCGCGTAGCGTGATGAGTCTCGCCGTCTCGACCGCCTGCCACGCCGTCTTGTCGGGGAGTGCTCCCATGCGCGCCACTGAATCGAAATCCGAGCGGGCGAGGACGAACGCTGAGGAAAGCCCAGCTGCTTCGAGTGCGTTGACGGTTGCCGATGACACGCCCGGCATGTCGACGAGGCGCGGGGTGACAGAGCTGATCGTCCATCGCTCCATGCCGAGGAGGACGAGGACGGCAAACCCCGCCGCTGCCAATGCCGCCGTCACGCGACGCCAACGTCCATCTGCCGCCCTGCCGCTCTGCCGCCCTGCCCGTCTCCCCCCTCTGCCCCCTCTGCCCCCTCTGCCCCCTCCCAACACGTGATACATCGCCCACGCCTCGAGCGCGAAGAAGGGGAATCCGAGAAAGCCGAGTGGCGGCATCTCGAAGAGCTTTGTCTGCTCGAGCCACGGGACCGTGTAGATCCACTTCCCACGAGCCCAGAAGTTGAGGAGCTCCCACACGAGACCGATGAACAGGCCGCCGAGCATGAGGCGCAGGATGCGGCCCCAGGATCCCGTTGCCAGGTCACCGAAGAGCGACAATTCGGGGCGACGACGCAGCACAATTGGGTCCGCGATGAGCAGGGCCGCGCCCCACACGAGGGGGAAGAACGTTCTTGGGAACGCGAGGGCCAACACCGCTGTGCCCACCCCCAGCAGTTGCGCGAGCCGGAGCTGGAGCGGTGTCGATTTGATGGGCGCCGTCCTGGCGCCGCGCGCCACACCCGCACTCTCGAGCAGTCGTTCCGCGAGCAGGATTGCTGGGATCACCGTTCCGAAGGACAGAAGGATGCCCGCCCAGCGTTCCACCGAGTATTCCGGCAAGAACACGTAGTACCAGTTCCGCAGCCGGAAATTCAGTGCCTCGAAGACCAGCCAGATGATGGCGGACCACCCCAACAGGGACACGATCCGGGGAATGGAGTCGAAGACGGGACCTCGGTTTCCATGACGTCCGGTGTAGGAGTTCGCGACAATCAGGAGCGGATACCACGCGAAGACGAAGAACCACGTAGGGACCGGGTCGACCTCGAGAATGAGCAGCACCCAGGCGGTGACGAATGCGAGGGCGGCAGCGAGTGGCAGCATGAGATCAAGTCTGCGGCGGTGCTGAGGTCCTGGCCAGAGGCCGGGTTGCCTCTCGCACCGGCTCTCGATTGATTGGGCGGATGAGCGAGACGGCTGTTCTGTGTGAGGGGTTGATCAAGCGCTACGGCGATGTAACCGCCGTGGCCGGTCTCAGTTTTGAGATTCGGCGTGCCGAGTGCTTCGGCATGTTGGGCCCAAACGGAGCCGGGAAGACGACGACGATCGAGGTTCTCCAGGGGCTGTTGGCACCCGACGCAGGTGCGGTCACGGTCTTGGGTATGCGGTGGGATCGCGACGAGCGAGCCCTGCGGCAGCGGATGGGGTCCCAGCTGCAAGAGACCAAACTGCCGGAGAAACTCTCGGTTGCCGAGGTCGTGCGTCTGTTTCGCAGCTTCTATCGACGCGGCCACTCGGTGGACCTCGTGCTGCAGCGGGTCCAGCTCGAGGAGAAGCGCGACGCGTGGGTGAGCAAACTGTCGGGAGGCCAGCGGCAGCGACTTGCCGTAGCGTGCGCGCTCGTGAGCGAACCCGAACTGCTGTTTCTCGATGAGCCGACCACTGGGTTGGATCCGCAGTCACGCCGCCAGGTGTGGAACATCGTGTCCGAATTCCGGCAACGTGGCGGCACCGTATTGCTCACCACGCACTACATGGAAGAGGCTGAGCGCTTGTGTGACCGTGTGGCCGTCATCGACCACGGCAAGATCATCGCGTTGGGGTCGCCGCAGGAACTGATCGCAACGTTGGGCGCCGATCACGTTGTCGAGTTCGCGGTCGAGAACGGAGTCGCCATTGCAGATGACCAGTACCTGGCCCTGCCGGAGGTGAGTGTCGTATCGCACGACGCTGGCAAGACACGCCTCACAGCGAGCCATGTGCATCGCGTGGTTCCAGCATTGATGCGGCTGCTCGAAGCCGCCGGCGCTGAGCTCGGCGAGCTCACGACCCATCACGCGACGCTGGAAGACGTCTTCCTCTCGCTCACCGGCAGGCACCTGCGCGATGCGTAGGGCGGCCCTCAGCCCAGTCTTGCAGCTCACGCTGTGGAGAATCCGGGAGTTCACCCGGGAGGCCGAAGCCCTGTTTTGGGTGTTCGCGTTTCCCATCGTGCTCGCGTTTGCCCTCGGTCTCGCGTTCAAGAGCCGGGCGCCGGAGACCGTTCGTGTTGCGGTGGAAGCGGCTGCGGGTGCGCAAGCTGTGGTGTCGGCACTCGACGCCTC
>JAOTWK010000384.1 GCA_029862935.1 Gemmatimonadota bacterium
ACGTTTGACGGGAGCGGGTCGACCGACCCTGACGGGACGATCGTGTCGTACGAGTGGGACTTCGGCGATGGCGCCACAGGCACGGGCGTGAGTCCGAGCCACACCTATGCGGCGGCGGGCACCTATGATGTCACGCTCACCGTGACGGACAATGATGGGGCGACCGACACGCAGGCGACGACGGCGACGATTGCCGAGCACCGCGTGCTGACGGTCGAGATCGACATCAAGCCGGGCAGCGACCCCAACAGCATCAACCTCGGCTCGAATGGGAACGTGCCAGTAGCAATCCTGAGCACGACAGACTTCGACGCCACCACTGTCAACCCCGCCACGGTCACACTCGCCGATGCGCAGGTGAAGGTGAAGGGCAACGGCACCCGCCTCGCCAACCCTGAGGATGTGAATGGTGACGGCATCACAGACCTCGTAGTGCACATCAGGACGGTGGGTCTGAGCCTTACCGACGGTGACGTTGAAGCCGTGCTCAGGGGCGAGACCTTCGACGGTCAGGCGATTGAGGGCAGCGACTCGGTAAGAGTAGTCCCGTAGACCGGCGACCTGCCCTTCGTAGGCAACCCACCGCCCGGCCCCGCGCCGGGCGGTGTCGTTTCGGCCCCGTGCGGCACGCAGTCAGTTGCTGTTTGCCTTGCCGTTTCTCGACGGCGACACCGGGATCGTGGAGCTTCTGCCCGGCTTCCATCACGTTGAGCAACGTGTGAGCGTGATAGCGGTCCCACGTGCTCCGACCCGACACCCCGAGCGTCACGCGGCGTTTCCGTGACGTCATGAAAGACCAGCACCACCCCGATCGTGGCCCCGGAGCGGTCGCGGAGCGGTCGCGGAGCGGGGCCGCCGAGTCCCCAACCGGTACTTCCGTCCCATCGCGTCGCAGCAGCCGCACGCCGTCGGCCAGGTCCACCGCGCGCCTTCGCGGTGAGCGCATACACTTGGCGTCTGCGGCGGTGTGACCTGTCCGAACAGGAGTTCTTGCTGCCGTACGGCCCTACCGTTCCGTATGCTGACCTCGAGAATGGTACGCCCGCGACGGGAGCGACCTCCTTCCATCTGGCCTCTCTGACGAAGACGTTTGCATCGACAATCATCATACAACTGGTTGAGCACGGGTTGGTGGACTTGGACGATCCGGTTTCGGACTACGGAATCGACCTGCCGAGCAGCGGTGTGATTCGCGTGCGGCATCTCATGGCAAGCGCCGTCGCTCTCGCTCTGGCATCGCATCGGGGGGTCGTGTCGTGAATTCGCTCTGGCGAGGATACCTGTGAGGTCGGGAACCCACTTCGCCTGTCTCCCGTTCCTGCAGTAATGCCACAGCGCCACGCATTGGCGGTCCGAACCAGTCTTGCGCAGAGCTGTAGCCAACCGGGTCGCCACGTTCTGACCTCGCGGCGGTCACTCCAACTGCGACGGCACCGGAGCCGCAACGCGAGATCCAGTTGAAGTCCAAACCACTGAAACGAAAGGAACTGCCCATGTTGAGCAAGGTCCGCTACCGGAAGCTTCGCAGCAGCCCCTCGTCAGCACTCGTGGCCCTCGTGCTAACGTTCTTCGTTGGCTCGGCGTGCAGCGAGGATGAAATCGTTGGCCCCGGACCCCATACGTTGACGTTCCAACTGGACGCGAGCTTCCAGGGGGCTCACGGAGGTCAGAACATCGCCATCGCCCTCGTGCGAGCGTCCGACGGGTCGGTGGTTGCCCAGGCGGCCGGCACGGTGTCGGCCACTCAGGACCCCGCCTTCTCCTTCACCCCCGGCGCCCTGCTACAAGACGGCGTCACGTACGAAGTCCACTATTGGATCGACTCCAACTTCGGTGGGGGAACCGCCGGCGTCTGCGATCCCAAAGCCAACGATCACCAGTGGAGCGTCGAATTCCTGTCGGTATCCAATGATGTGACGTGGACTGCGTCGCATGAGCCGGCGTTGACCGAGGACGTTTGCGCCACCTTCCCCTAAACCTCAGCTTGATCGGCGACTCCGTGGCCGCTGGAAACGACTGCGCCCCGCGTGGCGCCGGGCGCAGTCGTCTGAGCCCCGAGCGTCACGCGGCGTTCGGGGCGTGGCAGAGTACCTCGGCTTGCGATGGACCGAATCGCTCGAAGACGGCTACCGAGTGATTCGGGTGACCAGAAGATAGGATCCGACGAGCGCCGACGAAGCTCGGTCACGCGTGCGGCGTCATGGGGCGGCACGTGCCCCCAGTCCCGCGTCACGGCACGTTTCCGTGCTAGCCTGCGCACGGCGTGTTGGATAGGCGAAGAGGTTGGTTCGGCAGGAGGGGGCGAGGGTTGATCTGCGCACCTGCTAACGCAGATGCTTGATCCGCTCTCTCCCTGTCGGCCGCTCGCGCCAAGCATCCAAGCCGAGCTCACCCCTTCGGCTTGATAAACTCCTGAAACGGTGGGTAGTCGCGCAGGGGCTCGAGGTCCATGTCTCCGTGAAGATAAATCCCGAACATGCGGCCTCGAGCATACGCCTCGCGGAGCAGCACCATCGCCCGGTCGAGGTCGCCCAGCTGGGCGGCAATGGACGCCTGCACGTACTCCTCGCGACCGAACTCGTAGGGGTCGGCCATCCCCGCGAGCTGATCGCTGATCCGGAGCGCTTCTTCCCGGTCGCCGCGCCGCGCCGCCAGCAGCCCGAGATACCCCTGCACCGTCACGTCTCGCGGCGCCGCCGCCTCCGCCTCGCGAAACAACGAATCGGCCTGGTCCCATCGTTCCGCCGCATATAGGGCGATGGCCAGTCCGATCGTGTACCACGCGGTTGCCTCCTCTTCGGCCGGACGGGAGCGGAACCAGCGCACGGCCCGCTCCGCCGCCGTGAGCGCCGCGTCGCGGAATCCGTGGGCGCGAAGCTCCGCCGCGACCTCTCCCATGATACTTACTGCGGTCACCTCCCCCTCCCGCGGCAGCAGGAGACTCTCGCCGAGTCCACGTTCCACTTCGTCGACCCTGCCGAGTGCCGCCAGGGCGCGCAGCTCGTTGCCGAGCATCATCAACCGATCGGGGTATGCCTCGCGCGCGCGTCGCGTCTGGTGCAGCTCGCTCGCATAGTCTCCCACCAGGTGCAGCGCTTCCATGAGCGTCCGCCACTGGAAGTAGAACGTCGAGAGATCGTCGATTCCCGACAGTATTTCGATGCTCTCGTGCGGGCGGTTCGACTTCAGTGCCTCGACCGCGACATCCGCCGCCACACCCCGCTCGCGCGCGGCCTGGAGTGCCGCGGCCCGATCCCCACGGAGTCCCGCGCTCAGCCAGTCGAGAAAGGCGCGCTGGTACGGGCTGAATCTTGACCGAAACGGAACCAGGAGCTGCGCGTTCGAATCGGCGGCGCGACGCTCCCCCAGGTTGTAGTGGGCCATGACGATGAAGAACCGGGGATCCGGGAACGTGGAGTCCAGTGCCACCGCCCGATACATGAACTCGAGTGCCTCGCGCATCTGCAGAGGAACCCCATGGTAGAAAGCGCGATGCCCCTCGAGGTACGCGCGGTAGGCCTCCAACGACGGTGGTTGGCTGGAGGCGGTCGATGGCAAGAGTCGGTGATCGAGCACCGCCGCGACCGTCGTGACCACGCGGCGGCGCAGCGAGTCGAGGGCCGAACCCGATGCGCCGACCGGGACCGTGACCGGCGCCATCGCGCGTAAGAGACGCTCCTCTGCCACATCGATCACCTGGGCCTGGAACTCGAGCGAGTCACCCCTGCGGTAGTAAGCTCCAGCGACCACCGTCCCAGCCCGCGTCGCCATCCCCGCCGCCCGGGCGGTCCCCGCGTCGGACGATTCGGCGACGCTGGCGACGTCCGGACCCGGATTCACGGCGGTGGCTGTCGGCACCACGTCGATCACCTCGATCTCCTGCAGACCCTGCGCGATCCAGTCGGCTGCCAGATTCCCGAGCAGTGCCAAGGTCGAGTCGCCTGTGCGGTTGTGGAGCGGCACGACCACCACCCGGTTCCGGTCGAGACTCGTCCCATCC
>JAOTWK010000385.1 GCA_029862935.1 Gemmatimonadota bacterium
CGTCGCAGGTGGGCGTAGAACTGGTTCTTCGGCATCCGGGTCCTGTTTTCCAGTGCCCACGCCTGGAGTGCGGCCGGCCGCGGGCCCCAGTGGCCCACCTCCTGGAAGTTTCCGTCCAGCGCGATCACGATGGGGATCGATCGGGAGCCGCCGGTGAGGTAGCGATTCATCATGTCGGGGTTCGCGTCGCGCGCGAGGAGGCGCAGGGGCAACAGCCCCGTCTCGTCACCGAGCCTGCCGAGCACCGGTAGGACGTTCGCGGCATCCCAGCACCAGTCTTCGGAGATGGCGAGGAGCGAGATGCCCTCGCCGCGGACGCGGGCTCGCTCCACGGCCCATGGGGGAATCCGCGCTGTACGATACACACCCTCCCACAGCGCGCGGAGGGTGTCGACCGTTGCCCGGAAATCGGCATACGGCATCCCCTCCTCCCAACTCTGCATCAGCCGTCGCTCGCTCGAAACCCTCACCCCGCATGCTCCTTTCCGGTACGCCACACGGTGCGGCACCGGACGAGCCCCCCAACTTCTCAAGCTACCGAATCCGCATCCGACGGGGCACCCTGACGCACAGCTTGGCAGCCGCACCCCTCGGTGCTACCCTAGGGCGATGGCCACCCACCCTCCCGCCCAGTCGTCGACGCGCCGTCGCAGCTCTCAGTCGACTCGTGACCGCATCGTGCGGGCCGCCATCGATCTCTTCACGACGCAAGGGTACCACGCCACCACGACGCCGCAGATTGCGGGGGCCGCAAGCGTTGCGGAGGGATCCATCTATCGGCACTTCGAAAGCAAGCAGGTGCTGCTGAACGAGCTGTACCGTGCGGCCCTCCGCCTGTTGCTCGCCCCAATCACCGCGGCCACCGGCTCCTGCCGTGACAGGCTCGAGCATATCGCTGGCACGTGGTGTGATCTGGCCGGCCACGATCCCGCGCCGGTCAGGCTCGTCTTCTTTGCTCGGTTCCCCGGCCTGCTCGATGCAAAGAGCCGGGATCTGGCCGCGGAGATGCGAGTCGCCCTCGGTCGGATCCTGGTGGAGGGGAAGTCGTCCGGTGAAATCCGGCCGGGATCGGTGGATCTCTGGACCGATCTCTGGATCACCATCATCGGCCTCCCTCTCGAGCGAATCTGTGACAAGACCTGGAGCGCGCGCGATCCGGCCACGCAGCTCGCGCTGCGTTCCGCGTGGCGTGCGATCCACACCGACGAGAACCATCCCACGGACGCGTGATCTGACACGACCGCCACCCACTCTGGACATCCCGACTCGGACACGTATCCTTTCACGACCTCTCGACGCAGGAGATCCTGATGCCCGATGCCCCAGCCTCCCCCGCCCGCGGCGTTTGGGGTTCCCGGGTCGGCTTCGTTCTCGCAGCCGCCGGTTCGGCAATCGGTCTCGGCAACATCTGGCGGTTCCCGTATGTGGTCGGCGAAAATGGTGGCGCCGTCTTCGTGCTCATCTACCTTGGGTTCGTCTTCCTGATCGGAGCGCCCGTCATGCTCGGGGAGCTGGCGCTCGGGCGTCGGACCGCGCGGAACCCCGTGGGTGCCTTTTCCGTGGTGGCACCGGGGACCCTGTGGCGGTTCGTCGGCCTGCTCGGGGTGATCACGGGAGTAGGGATTCTCTCGTTCTATGGCGTCATCGCCGGCTGGACGTTCGGATATTTCCTCAAGTCAGTGAGCGGTGGCTTCAACACCATCATCGCGCAGGAATCTGCGGCGGTGTTCGGCGACTTCGTGTCCAACTGGATGGTGAGCACCGGACTGCTCGCCGCCTTCCTCGTGCTGACGGCGCTCATCGTGTGGCGGGGCGTGTCCCGCGGCATCGAGTTGATGTCGAAGATCTTGATGCCGATGCTGTTCTTCTTGCTGGCGGTGTTGGCGTTTCGCTCGGTGACGCTCTCGGGTGCCCGCGAGGGACTCGAGTTCTATCTCGCACCCGATTTCTCCAAGCTCCGGGCTCAAACGTTTCCAACCGCGCTCGGCCAGGCCTTCTTTTCCCTGAGCCTCGGCATGGGCGCGATGATCACCTACGGCAGCTACATCAGGAAGCGAGAAGATCTCGTCGCGTCGGCAGGGATTGTCTGTCTGTTCGACACGATGATCGCCTTGCTGGCGGGTCTCATCATCTTCCCAGCGCTGTTCCACGCCGGGCTCGATCCGGCCTCCGGCGTCGGCCTGGTGTTTCAGGTCCTGCCGCCGCTCTTCGCTACTCTGCCCGGCGGGCAGCTGTTCGGCTCGGCGTTCTTTCTTTTGCTCACCATCGCCGCGCTGACGTCTACCATCTCGCTACTCGAGGTCCCCGTTTCGTACCTGATCGACGAGTGGAAGTGGTCGCGTGGCAAGTCCGTACTGGCCACGACGCTCGGCACCGCGCTGCTCGGTGTGCCCTCGGCCCTCGCGTTCGGCGCCGTGGGGCTGTTCAGCAGCGTTCCTGGAGCGAATGTCGATTTCCTCACACTCATGAACATCGTATTCGGCAACTACTCGCTCTCTGTCGGTTCGCTGCTCTTGGCGGTGTTCATCGGCTACCGCTGGGGAGTGGCGGGTGCAGCCAAGGAAATCGAGTTGGAGGGTGTCGCTTTCGGACTCCGACCGGTGTGGGCGTTCCTCATTCGGTTCCTGTGTCCGGTCGCCGTTGCCGTCATCATCGTGTACATCGTCCTGACCGGCAACTACTTCTAGGCAGAGGCGGCGTTCTGGAGGTGCGCTCGTAGCAATGGCTCAGGCGTAGACGTCATCGAGCGCCGAGGCGGGTGGCGGCATGTTGCGGGAACGGCTGTCGAGCGCCTCCGCCGCTGCCCGATCGACGTCGCCTGCCACCTCGGCCTCGAGCCGCTCCAACTCCCCGCGCGGAACGCCCATCGAGACGAGGTACTCCTCGTACAGCCCGATCGGATCGCGCTTTCCCCAATACGTAAACGTCGCAGCGTCGAACAGACGGCGGGCCTCCTGCTCGTCGTGCGTCGCATGCCCCCCCATGCGGAATGTCTCGGCATCGAGAATGACTGGGCCATCGCCGTTGCGACATCGTTCCGCTGCGATCCGCGTGGCCGCATAGGCATCGATCACGTTGTTGCCATCGAACGACCAACCGGCACAGCCGTAGGCTTTGTGCACCTCGCTGAAGTCGGCGGGGCGATGATGCTGCCGCACCGGCGTTCCCAGCGCGACCTGGTTGTTCTGGATGATGAAGATCACCGGCAGCCGCTGCGCAGCGGCGAAATTGAACGCCTCGTGTGTCGGACCCGACTTCACCGATCCGTCGCCCACCCACGTCAGCGCCACCCCCGGCTCGTTACGGAGCCGAAAGGCCAATGCGATGCCGATCGTTACCGCCGGCATGTTGCCGATGTTGGAGATAGGCTGCAGCACGCGGTGCGCGAGGGCCCCGACATGACCATCCCGGCCCTTGGACGGGGAATCGTAGGTGCCCAGGTAGCCCCGCAACATGTCCGCCACCGCCATACCCATGTCGCAACAGGCGCCCGCATTGCGGATCATCGGCGCCACCACATCGCACTCGCGATCGAGCGCGTGCACCGGGCCGATCGTCGTCGCTTCCTCACCGGTTCCCAGCCACGCCTTGGAGATGACTCCTTGGCGCACCCAGCGCTTGAGCATGATGTCGTGCAGTCGCGCGCGCACCATGCCGGCATACAGACCCATAAGGGCGGTGCTCTTCAGTCGACCAACGATCTCCTTGCGAGCCGGCACGGCCTCCCATGCCGTCGCGTAGCCGGCAACGAGCTCGGGATCGGGACGCCAATCGACGTATTCGGGGGGATCGAATGCCGGGTAACGCTTCATGGCCGACAAGTTGCTCCAGGCTGAGGCCGAGCCTAATATCCCCGGCGACCCAACGACGAGCAAGAGATCACCCATGCCATCGCCGATCGATCGCACCCCGACTCCTCGCCTCACGAGCCTTTTCGCCTGTGGAGCGCTACTCGTGCTCCCCCTG
>JAOTWK010000386.1 GCA_029862935.1 Gemmatimonadota bacterium
TCGGTGGTCGTCAGAATGCCGAGGTTCTGACAGTTCTCCCGGTAGATCCGCTCGATGTTCTCGGCGATCACGAGTCGAATGCCGGCACACATCTCGGCATAGGGAGACTGCTCGCGTGACGATCCTTTGCCGCGGCGCTTTCCGCTGACCGAACAGACGAAGCCACCCTTCTTCACGCTGCCGCGCGTGATGGGGAACTCCTCACCTGCCTGGAGACCGAGATACGGGAAGTCCCCGAGCCGCTCGTCGTAGTAGTAGCAGATGTAAGCCGGAGTGATTTCGTCAGTGGAGATGTTGTCACGCAGAGGAGCGGACAACGGCCACGACAGATCCTCGCCGTCGAGCTGGCGACGAATCAGCTGTGGATCGTCGGCCAGGAACAACACCCGACCGTCAAAGCGGACGCGGTCGGGTCGCTTGGGAATCGGTTTGGCCTGGAGGCTGTCGATCATGGGGGTCGAAAGTTGACCGTTCCGTTTCCGTCAGGCAAGCGCCGAAGTACAATTCGAATCGATGAGGACGGACTTCTTGGTCAGAACTCGGCCTTGGGCAATCGCGGCCCTGCTGTGCGGCGTGGCGTGGTTTCCCACGCGGCCACTGGCGGCCCAGGTGTCCCGGCCGGAATCCGTCGAGACGACGGGCGTGTTGCGGGCACCCATCTCAGAGAGCTCAGGCGTCGCCGTCAGCCGCCAGCATCCCGGCATTCTCTGGACACACAACGACTCGGGTGACGGCCCCTTCCTGTACGCGGTCAGGATGGATGGCACGCTCCTCGCTCGCTTCGAGGTGCGGAATGCTGCCGCGGTGGATTGGGAAGACGTCGCCCTCGGACCATGCCCCCGGTCGGACGACCGGTGCCTGTACGTCGGCGATACCGGGGACAACCTGCAACGCCGCAAGAGCGTCCACGTCTATATCATCCCCGAGCCGCGCACCCTGTCCACAGAGGCACCGCGCGATCGAGTCCTCAAGGCACAAGACCTCCGCCTGCGCTATGAAGACGGCCCGCAGGATGTCGAGGCCCTCGCCATCACCACCGAGGGCGATCTGCTCCTCGCAACAAAGGGTCGCGCCGGGCCGATTACGGTGTATCGGGCGCTGCGGGACGAACTCGAGGCCGGCTCGCTTCGGCTCACGCCCTGGCTGACCCTCGACCCGGCACATCAACGGGCCTTGGGCCGTCAGGTGACGGGGGCCGCAGTTTCGCCCGACGGCAGCCAACTCGTGATCCGGACTTATGCCGAGATCCTTTTCTTCGCACTCGACCGCAACGGCGCCAGGCCCATAGGCGGATGTTGGCTCGGTGGGTGGGAACAAGGGGAGGCCGTAGATTTCCTCGACGACTCGACGCTCGTGCTGACCAGCGAATCGGCGTTTGGTCGCGATGGTCGGATCTCCAAAGTCCGCTGCACCCCATGAGGGTACCATTGCGATGAATGAGCCCGTATTTCGGACTTCGCTGCTCGCAGCCGCTATGCTGGCGATCGTGTCCAACTCGGTGTGCGCACAGGGGGCCCCGCAAGCTGCCGCGCGCCTCGCGCGTGCGCTGGCTGCACCCAGTATGGCCGAACTCGGTGCTGACGTGCAGTTCCTGGCCGACGACCTCCTGGCAGGGCGGGCTCCGGGAACGCCGGGAGGGGAAATCGCCGCCCGGTTCATTGCCGCGCGCTTCCAGGCCCTGGGGCTCGAGCCCGCAGGTGACGGCGGCACCTACTTCCAGCGGTTCGGACTCGTTGCCTTGGAACCCCGCGCCTCGTTCGTCGTCGGTGGGCAAGGCAGCACGACCAGCTTGGACCCTGAGACCGAATTCGTCGCATGGAGCGAGCGTAGCGAGGAAGCGACGAGCGTTGACGGTGATCTCGTGTTCGTGGGCTACGGAATCGATGCACCCGAGTGGGGATGGGACGACTATAAGGATGTCCCGGTTGCCGGCAGGATTCTGGTGTTTCTCATCGGTGACCCTGGACCCGAGGACACGACGCGGTTTCGCGGCAACCGCCCGACATACTACGGAAGCGTTGCCTACAAGCTCCAGCAAGCGGCACGCGTCGGCGCTCGCGGCGCCGTGCTCATCCATCGTGACGGCGATGCCCCGATGCCCTGGCACGCGACCGTGCACACGTGGGGCGGCGAGCGGGTGCGGCCACCCGCCCCCGCGACGACCACTCTCCAGGTCGCGGCGTGGATCACCGGAGACGCCGTCAAGCGCATCACCGAAACAGCTGGGCGCGACTTCGACCTCTTGGTACGGCGTGCAGCACAGCCGAGCTTCGAGCCAATTCCGCTCGGCGCTCATGGCGTGATCAGCATCCGCAACCACATTCGTGAAACGACGTCAGCCAACGTCGTTGCCTTGTTACGCGGCGCTGACTCGCTAGCCGCCAGCGACGTCGTGGTCGTTTCGGCGCACTACGATCACCTCGGCATTGGCATCGCGGAGGGAGCCGACTCCGTATACAACGGCGCTGAGGACAACGCATCGGGCAGTGCTGCACTCCTAGGGATCGCACGGGGGCTCGTCGCCGGCGACGGCGGTCCACGGCGCTCGGTGATCTTCCTCGCCACGAGCGCAACCGAGAGCGGGCGCCTTGGTGCCGAAGAGTTCGTCCGGCGCACGGCCATTCCCGCAGAACGAATGGTCGCCGTGGTCAACTTCGATCGGGCCAACCTTCGGGGACGGGTGCAGGACGTGATGGGCCTTGGAGCAGATGAGTCCACACTGCAGGATGTCCTTCGGCAGGCGGCCACAGCGGAGGGGATGACCGTGACGGCACCGACACCCGGCACGCTGGCTGAAGTCTATCGCCTCGACCCGTTGCCGTTTGCAATAGCCGGGATCCCCGGCCTTACACTCCGGGCGGGATTCTCGTATCAAGACCGGGTCGAGTCGTGGGGGGCGGAGCGGGAAGCAGACTACCAGGCCAACCGCCTTCACCGCCCGTCAGACGACGTGGAGCAGGAGACCCGGTACGACGGGTTGCACCAACAGGTGCGCCTGGCGGTCAGGCTCCTCTGGGCGCTGGCAACGGCGGACACTTACCCTAAGTGGAAGCCTGACGCAGAGTTCCGGGCCGCCGGCGAACGTCTGGACCTACGGCGGCTCCGCGCGGCACCGCCGCGTCGCACACCGTAAGTGGTCGAAGTACTGGCCTAACGGCCTGAACTTGCGTATGTTCTCGCCCACCCGTTTTCGGCTCCGGCTTTTTCGTAAGGAGTGCCCGCTCTGGAGCTGCCCGCTGTTCACCGGATTCCGGTCACTTGGCTTCGCCAGCATGCCTGCGCCCCAATCCGCTGGAGGACGGTCCGCGAGATCCTTCCTCCCGGATCGGCCAGCCCTGCTGACCTTGACCTCCTACGGGAGGAACTCCTTCAGTACAAGAGAGTTACGCAGACTACCCGGAAGCAGAAGGCCACGGGGATCTGGGGCAAGAACATCCTTGGGTTGGCGGCATCAAAGGCACAGGGTATCAACGATGTCGGGACAGTGGCGCAATACCGACACTTAGTCGAATTGGGCCTCTCGAGCGATGACCGGACGCTGCGCCTTGCCGAGCGACCGCTGTTCCGCCTGCTATCGCGCGATTCCGATCCGGCGTTGCTGTTCGAGTACCAAAAAGGCGCCAAGGCCAATGTGGCGCTCGGGCTGTGGGCGCGCGAGTTCTTGCGGGAGGGCGCAACCGCAGCGCTCGCCCATGCGGGTCACAACGAAGATCCCCGTGTACGAGGCGCGGCTCATCGCATCGCTACGAATGTCTCCCGCCACCTGCGGAGCGAGCTGTCGGAAAGGCCGATTATCCGTAAGGGGTCCCGCAACATGCTGCACCCGGACGCGTATCCGCCGAGCCTGTTCGCCGTGGCTATCGTGGCCTACATGCCGAGCATGCGCCGCGAGCGTGCTGGCTTCGTCGACCGACTCGGCAGCTACCTGGCCCACACGGCAACGAAGCGCTCGTGGGTCATTCAG
>JAOTWK010000387.1 GCA_029862935.1 Gemmatimonadota bacterium
CATCCGCTCGCTTCCGCGGGTGCTGCCTAACGAGCACTTCCTGCTGCCGGGCGCGGCGACTGGCAGAGATATGCGATGCTGGTAAGATCAAGCATGATCCCACGCTCCGTGCTGCTGGCGACGAGAGCGCCCGCAGCAGAAGCGCAGACCCGTTAGGCAGCACGTCGATCGTTTCATCCAGGACTCGTCACATAATGCCTAAGCTTCTCGTTCTCGGTTTGCTCTACTTCACAGTACTCAGCGGATGCGGCGGCTCGTCCGACTCGCCGGACTCGACGCCTCTTGCCCAAGCCACCGCGGTCCCTGACCTGGACCCGCGAAACGTCCCGGCCGACCTCCGCCACCTGATCCCGCTCGCCCAGCAGTGGGGTATTGGCGATGATGTCCAGCGGTTAGCGAAGGTCGACAGCGCTACGCCCGCGCAGCGCGCCGAGTTGCGGCGAGCGGTTGCCCCGCATCAGGCGCGGATCACGCGGTGGCTGGACTCATTTGGTGAGGAGGTGATGTCCCAGGAAGCCGCCACCTTCATGTACATGCAACTCTCCGTAGAGGAGATGACCGGTCTTCCTTAAGTGCGGCTAGGCACACATCGTGGTGTGCGGCGTGCTGTCTAACACGCGCATGGACCTGGCGAGCGTGCACGTTTTGAAGGAAGTTGAGTGGTGCTGCGCTCGACGATCATCGGAACACGTTCAGCGATCGGTGTCGCCCGCGAGCGAGACGCTCGCAGGTCAAGCGCGAACCGTTAGGCAGCGACGTCATGAATGACGGACGCGGGACGCAGGAGCGCACACGCGGTGTTCTACGTGCGTGCCAGAACTGGGGCCGGGGGCGGCCAGGCCACTGGATGCGCACTGCTGTTCTCGTGGGAGCATTCGGGCCACTAGCCGCGTGCGCTGCCTCGTGGCGGCCCGTTGCGTCCGAGCACTGGTCGGAGCGACCGGCACCCCGGGAGCGGTATCAGGTCTGGCGCCAAGGTGACGCTATGCAGCTTCACGGCCTCATCTTCGGTGCGGACTCCCTATGGGGCGTGCCGGTCGACCAGCACCCGACGTGCCTGCTGTGCCGTATCGCGATCCCACTGGCGGTGGTCGACTCCGTGAGCGTCCGTTCGGACCCCACGCCGGTCGTACTAACGGTCGCCATTTCCGCGGCGCTCGTGGGAGCCGCGCTCTATGTGATCGGCAGTTGGAGTGGTGGCACCTAGCCGCTGGAGTCCGTCGCCGCCTAACACGCGCATGGACCTGGCGAGCGCGAACGTTTCAGAGGAAGTTGAATGGTGATACGCTTGACGATGAACCGAACACGTTCAGCGATCGGTGTGGCCCGCGAGCGACGCGCTCACAGGTCATGCGCTGACCGTTAGCCAGCGGCGTCCGAGCGTTCTCACCGAGGCGTATTCCATGACGATTTCAGAGCTTGTGGAAGGCCGTGTGCGTACTCTGCTGGCCGCCTGGGACGCTCGGGACCTTGACGCGTTCGTTGGGTTGCTCGCGCCCGACGTGTACTGGCACGATCTGGGTATGCCGCACCCACCTGCGATCGGCCGCGAGGCCGTGCGCCGGTTCTCCGAGTCGGTCTTACAGGCCTTCCCGGATTTCACCCTTACGCTTCGCAGCCCCCTATGCGTGGCTGCGGACGGTCTCAGTTGTGTGGTTCCGTGGACTATCACCGCAACCAACACTGGTGTGCTGGACCCGCCGGGGGTGGCGCCCACCGGTCAGCGGGTACGGTTCGATGGGCTGGATTACATCCAGTTCCGCGACGGCCTCGTCACGAGAATCGAGACGCGGTTTGACCCAGTCGAGCCCCTCGAGCAGCTACTGCACATACGATTACGACCGCCGCCGGGCTCGCTACGCGAGCGCATCTTCGTCTTGCTCCAAAGGCCGCGAGCTGCGTGGCTCCGTCGCACTGCGGGACGGGGGGCCGCCGCCGGCTAACAAGCGCTTGGAGGCTGCCGGGCGCTCAGGGGATTGAGCTTCAAGCACGGACGTGCACCGTTGCCGAACAGAGGAACGAATGATGGTGCGATACAGCGGGCTGGTCGCCCGCAGCTCAAGCGCGCACCGTTGGGGAGCACCTCCAGCCCACGCCCCGGATGTCAATTCTCGACGCGTTTCGGCGATCTCGGACATCCACTTGGCGTGAGGAGAACGTTCTGCTCGTCGCTGACTTGGACCGTTTCGAACTGAATGGTGTCGGCTTCGGCGAGCCGGTCGAAGAGCTGCGCTTCTTGGGTCCGAGCGCATCAGGGGCTTTCGACTACCCTGCGAAAGGGCTGCAGCTCGATGTCGACTCAGCCGGGAAGTTCGACGGCCTCGCCTTGGCTCTTCGCCGCGGTGCGTACCTAGATCAAGCGAGCCCAGAGCGAGTGCGAGAGTTCGCGGGTCGAATCCGTCTTGGAGGACGAGACTGGGCGCCGCACGAGCTCAACGGTGAGGCCGACTTTGTCGTCGCTTGGGGTCAGCCCTATTGGAGAGACACGGATGAGGACGAGACACTGGTGTTCTTTGAGTTCGGTCGGTACGAGGTGCAGGTGGAGCTTACGCTAGACGGCGTGCCACAGATCTTGATCGTCACGCCCCACCCGCTCATGGCTGACCCCACCCAAAGAGAGAGCTATGGTGTGACCGAACCTTGGCCACCTCAACATCTCGCGGGTGCTCCCTAACTCCGGGTGCTCCCTAACAAGCGATTGCTGCTGACGCCGAAGAAGGGATAGGTACGCGCTCCGCGCTTGTGCGCGGACGGGCGGCGCAGCAGAATCGCGAACCGTTAGGGGGCAACCCGCTATTCACTGAGGTTCACCCTGGTGACCGACGTCTGGGACGACAGCCGGGCATATGAGGCCTACTGTGGTCGCTGGAGCCGCCTCGTTGCGGCTGCCTTCGTCCGCTGGTTGGGCCTCCCCGCGAAAGGCGCCTGGCTAGACTTCGGCTGTGGCACCGGGGCCCTGACCCAGACCATCTTGTCCGACGCACACCCCCGCTTGGTGATCGGCTGCGATCGCTCGCCGGGATACGTCGCCTCTGCTCGGGAACGCACCGCCGACGCACGTGCCCGATACGTCGTCGCTCAGCTCCCGGAGCTACCGCGAATCGACGGTGGGTTCGACGTGGTGGTAGCCGGGCTGGTGCTCAACTTCCTTCCAGTTCCAATGGACGGCATGACCGCCATGACGGCGGGCGTCCGCCCAGGCGGCACCGTCGCCGCCTACGTATGGGACTATGCCGAGGGGATGCAACTCATGCGCGTATTTTGGGACACCGTCGTGGAGCTAGACGCCGCGGCGCGGGCGCTGGACGAGGGCACGCGGTTCCCCTTGTGTCGGCCAGACCCTCTGTTGCAACTCTTCCAGGCAGCCAACCTCCGCGATGTCGCCGTTGAGTCAATCGAGGTTCCCACAGTCTTCCAGAACTTTGACGACTATTGGATACCGTTCTTGGGCGGTCAAGGACCTGCGCCCGGTTATGCCGCGAGTCTGCCACCGGAGCGACGGGCGGAACTGCGCGAGGCCATCCGACAGCGACTTCGCGGTACCAGGGATGGTGAGATCTCTCTCACCGCCCGCGCGTGGGCCGTAAGGGGGACTGCCGCCTAACTAGCGCGTGAAGCGGGCGGGCGCGAACGTCCTAAAGGAACTCAGTTGGCTTGTGCGTTGAGGAGGAACCGTGGACCGTTCAGAATCCGGGCTCGCCGCACGGCGAGTCGCCTGCCGCTTACGCGCGGTCCGTTAGGCGGCAGCGCAATTTCTGAGGAGGCTAGTGTGCCGAGTCTTAAGGCCCCGCTGCGACGCTCACGATCAAGCCGCATGATCGCTGGTGTCGTCGCTGGGCTCGCCAAGTACTTCGATCTTGACCCCACCTTGGCGCGGGTGCTGTACGTGGTCGCCTCTGTCGTGTCCGCCGCATTCCCCGGCATCCTCGTCTATATCCTCCTCTGGGTGATCGT